>NZ_JACALO010000044.1:0-22957 GCF_030328185.1 Empedobacter sp. 225-1
CAAATACGAATATATGTACTGTTTAAAATAAAATTTTATTGGTCTAATCCTGTATCATTTTTTCAGGACGTTACAATTTTAAAACTGATTAAACATCAATTTTTGCGTAGTGTGCATTTTTCTCGATAAACTCACGACGAGGTGGTACATCATCACCCATCAACATAGAAAATACACGATCTGCTTCTGTCGCATTATCAATTGTTACTTTACGTAACGTTCTATGTTCTGGATTAAGAGTCGTTTCCCATAATTGCTCGGCGTTCATTTCCCCAAGACCTTTGTATCGTTGAATCGTTACACCTTTTCCTGAACCATCTGTAGAGAATTCAGCCGTTAAACGTTCACGATCTTTTTCGTCCCAAGCATATTCTGCTTTAGCTCCTTTTTTAATTAAATATAAAGGTGGTGTTGCAATATAAATATGTCCGTTTTCAATTAATTCTTTCATGTAACGGAAGAAGAAAGTCAAAATTAATGTCGCGATGTGAGAACCGTCGACATCGGCATCGGTCATAATTACTACTTTATGGTAACGTAGTTTTGCAATATTAAGTGCTTTCGAATCTTCTTCAGTTCCGATTGTTACCCCTAAAGCTGTATAAATATTTTTGATTTCTTCGTTATCTAAAACTTTATGCGCCATCGCTTTTTCAACATTTAAGATCTTACCACGTAATGGTAAAATTGCTTGAAAATGACGATCACGTCCTTGTTTTGCCGTTCCTCCGGCAGAATCACCCTCGACTAAGAATAATTCCGATTCTTCTGGTTTACGAGAAGAACAGTCTGCTAACTTCCCTGGTAATCCGCTTCCTCCCATAGGATTCTTACGTTGTACCATTTCACGAGCTTTCTTAGCTGCTTGGCGCGCTTTTGCTGCTAAAATTACTTTATCAACAATTATTTTCGCTTCAGCTGGATTTTCTTCTAAGAAATTTGTTAACATTTCTGCAACGATTTTATCAACCGCAGGAGAAACTTCAGAGTTTCCTAATTTCGTTTTAGTTTGACCTTCGAACTGAGGTTCCATAACTTTCACCGAAATTACAGCTGTTAATCCTTCACGGAAATCATCACCTACAATCTCAACTTTTTCTTTTGCAAGATTAAAGTTTTCTTCAGCGTATTTTTTCAGCGTACGCGTCAATGCACGGCGGAAACCAGACAAGTGCGTTCCTCCTTCGTGTGTATTAATATTATTTACATACGAATGTACATTTTCGTTATATGACGTATTGTATCGCATTGCAACCTCAACAGGAATTCCATCACGCTCACCTTCCATAAAGATGACTTTATCCATGATAGATTCTCTGTTTCCATCAACAAATTCAACAAATTCTTTTAATCCTTCTTCTGAATGAAAAGTTTCTGAGAAAGGATTTCCTTCTTCATCTTTTTGACGTTCGTCAACTAATACAATATTAATTCCTTTATTCAAGAAAGCTAACTCACGTAAACGATTTGCTAAAGTTGCATAGTTATACTCTCTAATCTCTTGGAAAATTGTATCATCTGGAGTAAAAGTAACAGTCGTACCGCTTTTATCAGTTGTTCCGACTTCTTTTACATCATACAAAGGCTTACCTTTCGAATATTCTTGAATATATTGTTTCCCGTTCTTAAAAACTTCTGCCGATAAATGGTTAGAAAGTGCATTAACACACGAAACTCCAACACCGTGCAAACCTCCAGAAACTTTATATGTATCTTTATCAAACTTACCTCCTGCACCAATCTTTGTCATTACAACTTCTAATGCAGATTTTCCTTCTTTTTTATGTAAGTCGACTGGAATACCACGTCCGTTATCTTCGACACGAATCGAGTTTCCCTCTAAAATTGTTACCTTGATTGTATCACAGTATCCTGCTAAAGCTTCATCAATAGAGTTATCAACAACCTCGTAAACTAAGTGGTGTAATCCTCTAACTCCGACGTCACCAATGTACATCGATGGACGAAGACGTACGTGCTCCATTCCTTCTAACGCTTGGATATTATCCGCCGTATATGTGTTATTACTCATAATATGTCTCTAACTTTTTAAAACAAACAAATATAGTGAATTTTGACGAAAAAACCTCTTAAAAAGAACTTAAAGTATTGGATAAAATAACGATTTTATGCACTTTTTTCTTAAAATCTAATAATTGAACTCATAAAAAAAACCGAAATCATTTTTAATCTGATTTCGATTAATTATTTATTAAATACTTAAAATTAAATATCTTTCTTTTCTAAGTAAACTACTTTTTTTGTTTCGAAAAACTCTTCTTCAAAAAAGTTTTGAATATCAAACAGTACAGCATTTGGAAAATCTGCTAATTCTTCTGTTAAATCGCCTCCTTTTAAATATAACAAGCCATTTGGAAAAGGATTAATCGCTTCTTTCTTGAATTTACCACGAATCCATTCTGCAAATCTTGGCATTGCTGTAACCGCACGTGAAACAACAAAATCGTACTTTTCTGTTAATTCTTCGGCGCGTTTTTGTTCTGCTTTTACATTCGTTAATCCTAAACCCTTTGCTACTCCTTGTACCACTTTGATTTTTTTACCAATCGAATCGACTAAATGAAAATTAACATTAGGAAATAATATAGCCAACGGAATCCCCGGTAAACCTCCTCCTGTTCCTACATCCAACACATCAGAACCATCTGCAAATTCCATCACTTTGGCAATAGCTAAAGAATGTAGAATATGATTGGTGTAAATTGCGTCGATATCCTTGCGAGAAACCACGTTTATTTGATCATTCCATTCTTTGTACAAATCTCCCACTTTTGAAAATTGCTCGATTTGCTTTTCTGTCAAATCTGGAAAATAGTTTAAAATAAGTTCTACCATCGATTAAATAATTTCTGAAACACGATTACAAACATAATCTAACAACTTGATATCTTCTTCCGTAAAAGGATCTATTGTATGCGAATCGATATCAATTTGCCCAATATTTACACCATTTTTGAAGATTGGGATTACTATTTCGGCTTTTGTTTCGATAGAACATGCCAAATAATTATCTTGTGCATATACATCTGGAACAACAAATGTTTGATTCGATTCAGCTACTTGACCACAAATTCCTTTTCCGTAAGGTATAATTGTATGATCCGTTGCTGCACCAACATAAGGCCCAAGTTTCAACTCGTTCTTATCTCCATTTCTGAAGTAAAACCCAACCCAATTGTAATAGTCTACTTCATCACTCAACAATTGACAAATCTTTTGTAACTTATCTTCTGTCGAAATTGCGCTATCAAAAATGACATCTACGCGTTTATGTAAATTTCGCATTTATTTAAAAATCTTGTGAAGCAAATTTATTGATTAATCATTACTTAATCAAAAGATGATGATTTTCATTTATATTTGTTTGAAATTATTTAACCTTAATGAAAGAATTTAAACCATTGTTGTTATTCCTTGCACGATTTTTAGGAACCTACATTATTCTAAGCATTGCGTACAAGTTATATTTGGATCAATATTTACCACACAATATACCAGATCCATTTACAAAATTCACTTCAGATATCACCGCTTTTTTCTTAAATAAGTTTGGTTTCTTTTCTTTCTCAAACATCGCAGAAAATCAACCTTGGATGCGCTTGATTGTTGATGGACAAGTCGCGTCAATTGTTAATGAAGGGTGCAATGCAATTTCAATTTTGATTATTTTCGTCTCATTTATCGTTGCTTTTTATACCAACTTAAAACAAACAATTTTATTTATTTTAGCTGGATTAGTCATATTATTTGTGATGAATATTTCGAGAATTATGTTACTCAACTATATATTTAGATACCACAACGAATACGGAAAAATGGCGCATGACTATTTATTTCCTGCTATAATTTATGGATCTATTGTTGTTCTTTGGATTGTTTGGATTAAATTTTTCGTTACAAAATACAATAAACAACATGCCAAATAAATACTTACGCTACGGAATTGCAGCTTTATTGGTTTTTGGATTAGTATTGGTCAGAAAATTTGAAGATACGTTGTTTTACGATCCTTTTATTCAATACTTTCATCTTGTTGGACATTCTAAGTTTCCTGATTTGGATATGGCTCAACTAAATGCAAGTCTTATGTTTCGTTACCTTATTAATACGTTATTAACAGTATTAATTGTTTGGTTTATTTTCTGGAAAAAGAATTATGTTAAATTCTCTATCATTATTATGATTATTGGATTAATCGTTCTTTTACCAATTTACAATTACCTTATTTCAACACAATTTTCTTCAGGTGAAATGGTTTTCTTTTACGTCAGACGATTTCTCATTCAACCCATGTTTTTATTGATTTTGATTCCTTGTTTTTATTACCAAGAAATACAACATAAAAAAGCGGTCGAAAATTAATTTTCGACCGCTTTTTTATGTTGTAAATTAGAATTATAGTAATCCCGATTCTTCTTTTTCGCGTTGAGCATCCAATTTAGCTTGCTCTTTTGCCGCTTCTTCTTGCGCTTTTTGTTCTGCAACTTTACGTTTTTCTTCCTCTGCGATTTTAGCATTTGCTTTATTCACAGATTTATATTTGTACAACCATCCCAAAAAACCTCCAAGAATAAATCCAATTCCAGCACCTCCTGTTATTCCAACTAGAAATTCTTTGTCCGAAAATAATCTCGAAACATCCAAATTTGTAAAGTAGTACATTGCCGCACTCAATGCGATCAATAAAATTCCGATAAGTGTAGAATAGCTCATAAATTATATTTTTCGTTAAAATAAATCTTGTAACATTCTTTGACGAACAGCTTCGTATAAGATTGCACCAGCCGCAACAGAAACATTCAATGATGCTGTTTGTCCAGCCATAGGCAATTTAACAATTTTATCTGAAATTTTCAAAATAGAATCCGAGACTCCATCTTCTTCACTTCCCATTACAACTGCTGCTGGAACGGCAAAATCTGCATCATAAATGTATTCTGCTGATTTTTCTGAAGCACTAAAAATAGTTATTCCTGATGATTGTAAATACTTGATTATATTAACTAAATTTCCTTCTTTACAAACAGGAATATTATATAACGCTCCTGTCGAAGTTTTAACTGCATCTGCATTTACAGAAGCTGAACCTTTTGTTGGAATAATTATCGCATCTACACCAACACATTCCGCTGTACGAGCGATAGCTCCAAAATTACGAACATCAGAAACGCGGTCTAAAATTAAAATAAATGGTGTTTTTCCTTTTTCCCAAATTTGAGGCAATACATTTTCAATTGAATCGAATTCGATTGGAGAAACAAACGCATAAACGCCTTGATGGTTTTTTCCTGTAAAACGATTTAGTTTTTCTACAGGCACATAACTTACAGGAATTTCGTACTCAGTCACCAATTTTCTCAATTCTGAAAAAATCTCTCCTTGTAAACCTTTTTGAATAAAAATTTTATCGATTGTTTTACCTGCTTCAATCGCTTCTATTACTGGTCTTAAACCAAAAATTCCTGCTTCGTTTTTCATAACTGCAAAGATAAAAAAATTATACGTAACTATTTACCTATCCTTCTCCTCAATTGTTGTAAATAATTTGGAAAGCTCATATACAACATACATCCAATGATAACAAGTGAAATCATTGACATTAAATTTAGCTTGATGTGAATGATTTTTGATACAAAAACGACAACCAAAACAACGTTGAATAACGTTTGAAAATAAAAATGTTGCGCAATTTTTCGTCCAAAATCTGATTTGCTATACGAAGCAAAAAACATAAAAATCACTAAAATCGATAAGATCAAGCTAAACTTCATTCTAAAAAAAATTCTTAAATTTGAAAGGTTAAATATAATGAGAAATGCAACAGTATCACGATTTATGTAAAAAGGTTTTAGCAGAAGGTTCTTTCAAAGAAGATAGAACAGGAACAGGAACGAAAAGTATTTTTGGTTACCAAATGCGCTTCGATTTATCGAAAGGATTTCCTTTGGTGACGACAAAAAAATTACATTTAAAATCGATTATCTACGAATTGTTGTGGTTCTTGAAAGGTGATACAAATATCAAATATTTAACAGATAATGGCGTAAGAATTTGGAACGAATGGGCAGACGAAAATGGAGATTTAGGTCCTGTTTATGGACATCAGTGGCGTTCTTGGGGAAAAGAAAACGGAGAAGTTGTCGATCAAATAAAAGTTGCGATTGATCAAATAAAAAACAATCCAGATTCGCGCCGAATTATAGTTTCTGCTTGGAATGTTGGTGAATTAGACCAAATGGCTTTGGCACCTTGTCATGCCTTTTTCCAGTTTTATGTAAATGACGATAAATTATCTTTGCAATTGTATCAGCGTAGTGCAGATATTTTCTTAGGTGTACCATTTAATATTGCATCTTATGCTTTATTACAGATGATGGTAGCGCAGGTTTGTGATTTAGAAGTAGGCGATTTTGTTCACACATTTGGAGATGCGCATATTTACAAAAATCATTTCGAACAAGTTGAATTACAATTAACTCGTGAACCTTATCCATTACCAACAATGAAAATAAATCCGAATGTAAAAAACATTTTTGATTTTGAATACGAAGATTTCGAATTAGAAAATTATCAAGCACACCCACATATCAAAGGGATTGTAGCTGTATAATCATAAAATATACTTAAAGTCTCCTATTTGGAGGCTTTTTTTGTAACTTTTTGAGAAATTTATCAACCAATAAAAATAAAATTTTACGATGAAAAAACGAATCCTTTGGCTTACATCAGCCTTTATTATATCAAGTCTTACTCATGCTCAAGTCATGACTCCACCACCGAGCTACAACGAAAAACAAACGAATCAAATCGATATTTACCGTGCAGAAGCAGAACGTATCAATAACCTTGTTCATACAAAATTAGATTTGAAATTTGATTATGCGAAAGAACACGTTCTGGGTGAAGCTTGGGTTACGTTAAAACCACATTTCTATTCAACTTCTAAGGTTACTTTGGATGCAAAAGCAATGTTGATTCACGAAGTTGCTTTGGTAAATGGTGCAACAAAGAAAAAATTAAATTACAAATACGACGATTTACAATTAGTCATCGATTTAGACAAAGAATACAAAAAAGATCAAGAATACACTCTTTACATCAACTATACAGCGCGACCAAATGAAGTAAAACAAGAAGGAAGTGCAGCTATAAATGATGCAAAAGGAGTTTATTTTATCAATGCTAAGGGAGATCGTGCAAACTATCCAACTCAGATTTGGACACAAGGCGAAACTGAATCTTCTTCTTGTTGGTTCCCAACAATTGACAAAACAAATCAAAAAACTTCGCAAGAAATTACCTTAACATATCCTGATAAATACGTTTCATTATCAAACGGAACGATGAAATCTTCGAAGAAAAATACAGACGGAACAAAAACTGATTATTGGAAATTTGATAAAAAACATGCGCCTTATTTATTCTTTTTCGGAATTGGAGATTATGCAGTAATCAACGATAAATGGAAAAATATCAATGTTGATTATTATGTAGAGCCTGAATATAAAGATGTTGCGAAGCAAATTTTTGGAAATACGCCAGAAATGATCCAGTTCTTTTCTGATAAACTAAACTATCCTTATCCTTGGGACAAATATGCACAAATGACCGCTCGCGAGTACGTTTCTGGAGCAATGGAAAATACAACTGCATCGTTGTTTCATGATGGTGTTCAACAAAAAGCGGGGCAATTAATCGACGAAAACACGGCTGAATATGTAATTGCCCACGAATTATTTCACCATTGGTTTGGTGATTTAGTAACGGCTGAAAGTTGGGGAAATCTAACTGTTAATGAATCGTTTGCAAACTATTCAGAATATTTGTGGTTTGAACATAAATACGGGAAAGAGAAAGCAGATGAACATCGCTACAACGAAATGTTTGGCTACAAACAAGGCGATGGACCAACAAAAAAATTGGTTCGAATTCACTACAATTCGCGCGAAGATATGTTTGATGGCGTTTCGTACAACAAAGGAGGGTTAATCTTACATATGTTGCGAAATTTCTTAGGTGATGACGCTTTCTTCAAAGGATTGAATAAATACCTAAAAGACAATGAATACGGAAAAGCAGAGGCTGTACAATTACGCTTAGCTTTAGAAGAAGTTTCAGGACGTGATTTGAATTGGTTTTTTAATCAATGGTATTTCGAAAATGGACATCCAAAATTGACGTTTGTATCAGATTATTCTTCAGTAAATAAAAAGGTAAAAGTGGTTGTTCGTCAAGATACTTCGAAATTGTTTGAATTTCCGTTCGCAATTGACATCGTTGAAAATGGAAAAACAACTCGTCAACAAGTTTGGGTTCCGAAAAAAGCCGAAACTGTGTTTGAATTTGACGTAAATCAAAAGCCTGAAGTTGTTATTCCAAATGCTGATCAAGTTTTATTAGCTGATATAGAAGATAAAAAAACAGTTGAAGATTTTATTGCACAATACAAAGCTGGAAAAGGAAATTACACAACGCGTTTATTAGCGATTGAAGCAATGGCAAATGCGCAAGCAACTAATCCAAAAGCGGCTGATGCGTTGATTAATGCATTAGACGATTCATTTGATGGGTTACGAATTTATGCCATTCAGAGATTAGATACAAAATCGAAAACAATCATAGATAAAGCCACTTCGAAATTAAAACAATTGGCTTCCAACGATCCAAAAACATTGGTACAATCTGCTGCGTTAAATGCGTTAAATGACGCATCGATATATGAAGCAGCACTTTTTGAAAAAGCTTCTAAAAGTCCATCGTTCAGTGTACAAGGTGCTGCATTAACAGGAATATTAAAAAATAATCCTTCAAAAATTAATGAAATAACAACAAATCTTGAAAACGAAGTGATCAAAAGTTCACCTGATTTAGCAATGGCTTTAGTTCCGACTTGGATAAAAAATAATCAATTTGATAAAGCAGTTTTAATTTCAGAATCTGCTGCGATGTATGAATTCGTAAAATTCCAAGATATAGAAAAAGGAAAAGTTGCAGAACAAGCTTTTAATTGGATTATGAATAATGACACACCCGATGCAACTGCTGAAATTGCAAAAACGTATGCTCGTTACTATCCGTATTTGAAAGAGCAAAATCCACAAGCTGGACAAGCGATAAAGATGATGGCAGAAAAAGCACTTCAAATTAAAACGAACACTGCTAAAACAATGAAATCGGCATCTATTGTAAAACAAGTAGAACAATTACAAGAAGCAATAAATAAAATGAAATAATTCTTTAAAATTATTATATTTGTTAAACTATCCTCGCAAAAGGATAGCTTTTTTTACCTTAAAGCTTATGATAAACATTGTAGTAGCAAAAGCAAGTAACAACGTTATTGGCGCAAAAAATAATTTGATTTGGCATTTACCTAATGACTTGAAACATTTCAAAAATTTAACAACTGGACACCCTATCATTATGGGAAGAAAAACGTTTGAATCACTTGGACGTCCTTTACCTAATCGCACCAATATTGTCGTCACAAGAGATTTAAATTGGAATGCAGATGGAATTGTAAAAGTGAACTCTTTAACAAATGCCTTAGAAGAAGCTCGAAAGTTAAATGATGAGATTGATATACTTGGCGGTGGAAACATCTACAAACAAGCGATGGAATTTACAGATGTTTTATATGTAACAGAGGTTCATTATGAATTTGATGGTGACACTTATTTTCCAGAAATTGATTTGGATGAATGGGAAGAAGTAAAACGAGAAGATTTTAAGAAAGACGAAAAACACCCTTATGCTTATTCGTTTGTGACGTATAATAGAATTGAAAAATAATAAACTCTTATCCATAAAAAAAAGCAAGAATTAACATTCTTGCTTTTTTATTTTATTTCTTAAGTTACAACTTAGTGTTTAACTTCTTCTAATTCGTTTGGATTGTGTTTGTACTTGAACACAATTGCAAATAAAATTGTTACAACTAAAGCATATCCAGCAAAAATAAACCAAGAATGCCTCCATCCTTCTAATTGCAAATTCAGATCTGTTTGGCTGTATACATAATGATTGACAATATACTGTGCAATCAACATACCTATTGTTGCCCCAAATCCATTTGTCATCATCATAAAAACTCCTTGTGCCGAGGAACGAATCTCTTCATCTGTTTCCTTGTCAACATATAATGAACCTGAAACATTAAAGAAATCGAAAGCGATTCCATAAACAATCATAGATAGAATAAACATCCAAACACCTGGTCCTGGATCACCTAATCCAAATAATCCAAAACGTAACACCCAGCCTACCATTGCCATTAACATAACGATTTTAATTCCGAAACGTTTTAATACGAATGGAATTAACAGAATACACAACGTTTCAGAAACCTGAGACAAGGAAATTAATGCATTAGCATTACTTGCTCCCCATGTATTAGCATACTCTGGAATATCCTTAAAAGTTGTAATAAACGGATTTGCATATCCATTGGTAATTTGCAATGAAACCCCTAACAACATTGAAAAAATAAAGAAAATTGCCATCTTTCTATCTTTGAATAATGCAAAGGCCTTCAAGCCAAATGCATCTGAAAGTGATTGTTTTTCTGAACTTTTGTTTATAGGACAGTTTGGCAATAAAAAGCTAAATAGAAACAATACAACTCCTAAAACTCCTGAAACAAAGAATTGAAAATAATTGGATTGAAAACTAACGAATGTAGGATCATTTGAAAAATTAAACCCAAAAACACCGTCTTTAAATCCAGAAAAATTAACAAATAACATCGCTACAATAAACCCAATTGTACCAAACGTTCTGATTGGTGGAAAAGCTTTGATTGTGTCTAAATTATTTTGTTTTAAAATTGTATAAGCTGTAGAGTTAGAAAGGGCGATTGTTGGCATAAAAAACGCCACACTAACTGAATAAAGTGTAAATATCGTCGTAAAATCTACATTGTTTCCAGCTGTCATTCCATAATAACCTGCTGCAAACATAAAAATAGCAGCTAATAAATGATTTAATCCCAACAAACGTTGTACAGGAATCCACCTATCCGCTACAATACCCATAATGGCGGGCATAAAAATTGATACAATACCTTGCATCGCGTAAAAAAGACCAATTTTTGGACCTAAGCCAACTGATCCTAAGTAATTTCCCATCGAAGTAAGGTATGCTCCCCATACCGCAAACTCAAGGAAACTCATGATTGTAAGTCTAAGCTTTACAGACATAATTATTTGAAATAGTTATTAGTTTTCCATGTTATCGATTTGATCACGAAGGCGAGCTGCCAATTCGTAATCTTCATTTTTCACAGCTTTTTCCATCTCAGCTTCAAGCTCAGATTTTGTCCAACCTTCATATTCGTTGATATCAGACAAATCACTTTCCAAACCTGCTAAGATATCTAAATCATCTTCGAAGTTATTTGCTGCGCGACGTATATTTTCTTCTTCTTCAATAACGTCCAAATGAATTCCAGCTTTCTCTACAACATTTTCGTAGGCATAAATAGGTGCATTGAAGCGAACTGCTAATGCAATTGCATCAGATGTTCTCGAATCTATTTCAGCACGACCTCCCTCTTCATTCAAAAAAACAATATTCGAATAAAAAACGCCATCTTCTAATTTATAAATATAAATTGAATCAACATTCAAACGAAATTCTTTTCCTAACGAGACAAACAAATCGTGTGTTAATGGACGAGGTGGATTAATATCTTTCTCTAAAGCTAATGCGATCGACTGTGCCTCGAAGCTCCCAATAATAATCGGCAACTTTCTTCCTCCTACACTTTCCTCTAAAATCAAAGCATACGCTCCGGTTTGAGTTTGACTGTAAGAAATTCCCTTAATATTTAATCTAATTAAATTGTCCATTTGGGCGTAAATCTATGAAAAACTGACGAATATTTAATATTTTTTTAATAGATAAAAAAAATCCGAATCACCTAAATGATTCGGATTGAATTTATAATCTTTAAAATGATTAAGCTTGACCTTTGTATTTTTTTAACTCTTCTGTTAATTTAGGTACAATCTCAAAAGCGTCACCTACTATTCCGTAATCGGCAGCTTTAAAGAAAGGTGCTTCTGGATCATTGTTAATGACAACAATCGTTTTAGACCCGTTTACTCCAGCTAAGTGCTGAATTGCACCTGAAATACCAACTGCGATGTATAGATTTGGTGCAATTGCTTTACCTGTTTGTCCTACGTGTTCTTCGTGAGGTCTCCAGCCGATATCTGCAACTGGTTTAGAAGAAGCTGTAGCCGCTCCTAAAACTTTTGCTAAATCTTCGATCATTCCCCAGTTTTCTGGACCTTTCATTCCACGGCCAGCAGAAACTACGATATCCGCTTCTTTCAAATCAATTTTATCAGAAGAAGCCATTTCTGTTGAAACAACTTTTACTTTTACATCTGCATCAGAAACTGCAACTGTAGCTGACTCTTCTGAACCAGAAACTGCATTTTCTTTAGCTCCAAAAGCATTTTGCAAAACTGTTACAACTACTTTTCCTGAAACTGCAACTGTTTCGATTCCTTTACCAGAAAATGCTTTGCGTGCAACTGTAAAAGGAGAAACTGCAGTAGGTGCTTTTTCTACGTTAGTTACTAAGGACGCTCCTGTTTTGAATGCTAGAACTGGCGCTACCGTTGCTCCTTCATTTGTTGATGGTAATACCACAACATCTCCTTGAGCAACTTCAGCCAAAGCTTTTGCATAAGAATTTGCATCAAATTTTGCTAAAGCTGCATTATCAACTTTAACTACTTTAGATGCTCCATATTGATATAATTCGTCAGCAGCAGCATTTCCGAAAACGATTGCTGTTACAGTATCTCCTGCAACGTCTGCAGTAGCTTTAGCATAAGAAACTGCTTCTAATCCTGCTTTTTTATATTTTCCGTCGTGTGACTCAGCGTATACAAAAATTGCCATTTTTTAATTTCTTTTTAGGTGAATAATTAGATTACTTTAGCTTCTTCGTGTAATAATCTTACCAATTCTGCTACGTTGTCTTTGTCAATTAATGTTACATTACCTCTTTCAGCAGGTTTTACATAACCAACAACCTCAACTTTTGTTTCTGTCGCTTCTGCAGCAACAACATTGATTTGTTTTGTACGAGCTTGCATAATTCCACGCATGTTAGGAATACGTAAAGCTGATTCTTCTACCAAACCTTTTTGCCCTGCGATTACAGCTGGTAAAGCAACTTCTACAGTTTCTTTTCCGCCGTCAATTTCACGAACTGCTTTTGCAGAAGAACCTTCTACATCAAGACCGATACATCCGTTTACAAAACCGTAATCTAAAATTGCTGCAACTAATCCTGGTACAGAACCCCCGTTGTAATCAATTGATTCTTTTCCTGTCAATACCAAATCGAAACCACCGTCTTTAGCAGCTTTTGCAATTTGTGTAGCAACGAAGAAATCATCGCGTGCATCAGCATCAATTCGAATTCCATCATTCGCACCAATAGCTAAGGCTTTACGCATAACTGGATCTACTGTTGCATCACCTACCGTTAAAATTGTAACAGTAGCACCTTGTTTTTCTTGTAATTCTACTGCTTTATTTAAACTAAATTCATCATGCGGGTTAATAACGAACTGAACCCCATTTTTATCAAATGATTTTCCGTCAGCTGTGAAGTTGATTTTTGCTGTAGTATCTGGTACACTACTAATACAAACTAATATCTTCATAATTTTGTGTTTACTTTTTCTTTTATGTAAAAATAACTAATTTATTTTATTATGCAAGCATAACATTGTTAATTCTTTACTAAGTCGTTACTTTTTCCTTTCAATTGAGTTTTATAAACTGATTGTGAAATTATTATACTCAATTCGTACAATAACCAAAGTGGTATTGTAACTAAAACCATACTATATACATCATTTGGTGTAATTACTGCTGCAATCACTAATACAACGATAAAAGCATGTTTACGATACTCTTTTAAGAATGTTGGAGTTAAAATTCCAATACTCGTTAAGAAGTACACAAAAATTGGCATTAAAAACATGACTCCCATCGATAATAATAATTGAACAAATAAATCAATATAACTTGGCAAAGTCCACGTGTTTCCTACACCAAAAGGGTCATATGTAAATAAAAATTGTGTACATAAAGGCAATAATAAATAATAACTAAACAATACACCTAATACAAAGAAAAAAGAAACAGCAAAGATGGTAAATCCAGCATATTTGCGTTCTGATTCTTTTAAGGCTGGTTTTACAAATCGCCATATTTCGAAAATAATATAGGGAATAGCAATAATAATTCCGCAAACTATAATAGCAAAAAATTGAGAGGTTATTTGCCCTGAAGGGTTAAGATTGGTCAAATCTTTTGAGATATCGAATGACTCTGTATAGATTTTTCCAAAACCTGTTAATTCTCCAAATTGATTAAAAATGTCAAACGTCCGAAAATTTGATTTCAGCGGAGCCATAATTACATGCTCAACCAACTCGTCCCAATAAAGTGCAACAGCAATTGACGTGATAATAATCGATAATATTGAACGAACCAAATGTCCTCTTAACTCACCTACATGAGCCAAAAAAGACATATTCGATGTTGAATTATTTGCCATACGCTTATTCGATTCCTTCGTTTAAAATTGAGTGAATATCCAAAATGCCATAATAGTGATTTTCTTCATCCACTACGACCAATTGACCAATACTATTGTGACGAAGAATTGCTAAAGCCTCGCGTGCTTTTTCAGTTTTTTGAATTGTTTTCGGATGCATTGAAGCGATATCTTTCGCTTTTAAATGTGTAAATGACTCATTATTCAATAACATTCGGCGCAAATCTCCATCTGTAATAACTCCCACAATTTTATCTTCATCCAAAATCACAGTGATTCCATGACGCCCCGAAGTCAATGAATTGATCACTTCTGAAATTGAAGATTCTGGCCCTACAAAAGGTTTTCTTTCTGGATCAACAATATTTTCCACCGTCCACAAAAGTCGTTTTCCTAAGGCTCCTCCAGGATGATATTTTGCAAAATCATTTTGTGTAAATGCTCTCATTTTCATCAAAGCAACAGCCAAGGCATCTCCCATTAGTAATTGTGCTGTAGTAGAAGTTGTCGGCGCCAAATTAACTGGACAAGCCTCTTTTTTGATATTCACATCCAAAACAATGTCAGAATTTTTAGCTAATTCTGACTTCAAGTTTGAAGTCAATCCAATCAAAACAGCAGCATACTGTTTAAGTATCGGAGCTAAATACGTAATCTCTGGTGTATTTCCACTTTTCGAAATACAAATCACAACATCTTCTGGTCGTACAAGACCTAAATCGCCATGAATAGCTTCTGTCGCATGTAAAAATTGACTTGGAGTTCCAGTAGAATTTAGTGTTGCTACAATTTTATTTGCAATATGCGCACTCTTTCCCACTCCTACAACTACCAATTTTCCTTTCGTGTTATATATCGCATTTACCGCATCAACAAAAGACTCGCTAATACGAGAAGCTATCGCTTCTAACTCAAGAATTTCTTCTCTAAAAACTTCCTGAGCAATTTGTATTATTTCTGAATTTTTCACAATAAAATTTCTATTGTCTATTTTTAAAATTTGTCGTACTTTTACTCTCCTTTTTTATTTACACTCAATTATATATAAAACATATCAAAATTTTGTGTATATTTAAGAGTTATCAAATATAGGAACTATTTAATTTATAATATTAATTTTAGTCTTTTGTGTAGATGGAAGCCACTTCGAAAAACTTAACATCTTACCTAAAAAAATATTTTGGTTTCGACCAATTTAAAGGACAGCAGCACGAAATCATTACAAGCTTACTAAATAAAGAAGATGTATTTGTTTTGATGCCAACTGGCGGAGGTAAGTCTTTATGTTATCAACTACCGGCATTAATGTCAGATGGAGTCGCGATTATTGTTTCACCTTTAATCGCCTTAATGAAGAATCAAGTAGACGCAATACGAGGAATTTCTGAAAATGATGGAATTGCGCACGTATTAAACTCATCTTTGAATAAGTCAGAAACAAAAACTGTGATGACGGATATCAAAAATGGAGTAACAAAAATGTTATATGTTGCACCCGAATCTTTGACAAAAGAAGAATACATCGATTTTTTTAAATCGGTTCAAATTTCTTTTTTTGCTATTGATGAAGCGCACTGTATTTCTGAATGGGGACACGATTTTAGACCAGAATATCGTAACCTAAAATCTATTATCAACAGAATTGGTGATGCGCCAATTATTGCGTTGACTGCAACAGCAACACCTAAAGTACAAGAAGATATTCAGAAAACTTTGGGAATGCAAAGTGCGAAAGTATTTAAAGATTCTTTTAATCGTACGAATTTATTTTACGAGATCCGTCCAAAAGTTGATCAGGACAAACAAATTATCAAATTTATCAAACAAAACGATGGTAAATCTGGTGTCATTTATTGTTTAAGTCGTAAAAAGGTTGAAGAAATTACTCAACTTTTACAAGTAAACGGGATCAATGCAATTCCTTACCACGCTGGTTTGGATGCAAAAACACGTAGCAAACACCAAGATATGTTCTTGATGGAAGATGCAAGTGTTGTTGTTGCAACAATAGCTTTTGGAATGGGAATCGATAAACCTGACGTACGTTTTGTGATGCATTATGATATGCCAAAATCGTTAGAAAGTTATTACCAAGAAACTGGTCGTGCTGGTCGCGATGGCGGTGAAGGTATATGTATTGCTTTCTACGATTATAAAGATATCGAAAAACTGGAGAAATTCTTAGCGAGCAAACCTGTTGCTGAACGAGAAGTTGGAATGCAGTTACTTTCTGAAGTGGTTGCCTATGCCGAAACTTCGATGTCTCGTCGTAAATTTTTGTTGCATTATTTTGGTGAAAATTTTGACGACAAAAATGGTGAAGGCGCAAATATGGACGACAACATGCGCAATCCGAAGAAAATGACAGAAGCAAAAGAAGATGCAATAATCGCATTAGATGTTGTTCAGAAAACGAATCAAAAGTTAAAACTTAATGATATCGTTAATGTTATTGTTGGAAAAGAAACTTCAATTACAAAATCGTATAATTTAAGTTCTGAAAAATTCTTCGGAATTGGAAAAGAAAAAGAAGATTATTATTGGAAATCTATCTTACGTCAATTAATTGTTCATAATTTATTAGAGAAAGAAATCGAATCTTATGGTGTTTTAAAAATAACCAAAGACGGAAAAGATTTCATCAATAAGCCAACTTCGTTTGAAATTGCTGAGGATATTGATTTCAAAAAATTATTATCAGAAGGTAGCTTCGATAAAGAAGAAACGTCTACTGCTCCAATTGCCTTTGATGATGTTTTATTGAAACAATTAAAAGATTTACGTAAAAAAATCTCTAAAAAACATCAAATTCCTCCTTTTGCAGTATTTCAAGATTCGAGTTTAGATGACATGACGATGCAATATCCAACAACGGTTAAGGAATTAACAAATGTGTATGGAGTTGGAGAAGGAAAAGCTCAAAAATTCGGAAAAGATTTTGTTGATTTTATTGCACAATATGTAAAAGACAATGACATTATTCGTCCAGAAGACATGGTGATTAAACAAGTAGCTGACAAATCAAGCCACAAAGTTTACATTATACAGTCAACTGATAGAAAATTGAATTTGGAAGATGTTGCTGAAGCAAAAAACATGTCGATGAGCGATTTACTCTCTGAAATGGAAAGTATTGTTTATCAAGGAACAAAATTAAATATCAATTATTATATTGACGAAGTATTGGACGAAGACCAACAAGAAGAAATCTATGATTTCTTGATGGATGCAGATTCGGATTCAATGACTTCATTGTTAGATGAGTTTGGTGACGATTATGATGAAGAGGAATTACGTTTAATGCGTATCAAATTTATCAGTGAAGTTGCAAATTAATCCTCATTAAAAATAAACTTTTCAGCCCAATGATTGTTATCTTTGGGCTGAATTATTACAAAACAAATGAACAACAAAGCAATATTAATGATTTTAGACGGTTGGGGAATTGGACCAAACCCTGCTGTTTCTGCAATCGCTCAAGCGAATACACCTTTTATAGATAGCTGTTTCGAAAAATTTCCTCATTCTACTTTAGACACCTTTGGTTTAGCTGTTGGTTTACCAGAAGGTCAAATGGGAAATTCGGAAGTTGGACACATGAATTTAGGTGCTGGACGCGTCGTCTTTCAGAACTTAGTTCGTATCAATATGGCAGTTGAAAATGGTACATTACAAAATGAACCTATCTTAAAAGATGCTTTTCAATATGCTTTAGACCATAACAAAAAAGTACATTTCATCGGATTAGTTTCTGATGGTGGTGTACATTCGCATATCAATCATTTGAAAGGCTTGTTAGATGCAGCCAATCAATCTGGTTTAAATCAAAATGTATTTGTTCATGCTTTCACAGATGGTCGCGATACTGATCCTAAATCTGGCGAAGGATTTATCACAGAATTGATGAATCACATGACAAAATCAACAGGAGAAATCGCTTCAATAACAGGTCGATATTATGCGATGGACCGTGATAAACGTTGGGAACGTGTAAAATTAGCCTACGATGCAATGGTAAATGCGGTTGGTACACCAACAACAAATCCATTAGAAGCCATTCGTACATCATATACTAATGAGGTGACTGATGAATTCATCAAACCAATTATTATTACAGATGATACAGGACAACCAAAAGCTAAAATAGCAAATGATGATGTGGTAATCTGTTTTAATTTTAGAACTGATCGTGGTCGTGAAATCACAGAAGTTTTAACACAGCACGATTTTCCAGAATTTGGAATGCATAAATTAAATCTAAAATATATCACTCTTACAGAATATGATGCTACATATACTGGAGTTGCGGTAATTTTTGATGAGAAAAATATTGTAAATACGTTAGGAGAAGTTATTGCGAATGCTGGTCGTAAGCAAATTCGTATTGCTGAAACTGAAAAATATCCCCACGTAACTTTCTTTTTCAATGGTGGTCGCGAAGAACCTTTCGTTGGTGAATCTCGTATTTTATGTGCTTCGCCAAGAGATGTTGCGACTTACGATTTGAAACCAGAAATGGCAGCATATGATATTACAAATGCAATTGTACCAGAAATCGAAAAAGAATCAGCGGATTTCATTTGTCTTAACTTCGCTAATACAGATATGGTTGGACATACAGGTGTTATGTCTGCGGCAATAAAAGCTGCTGAAGTAGTAGATTCTTGTGCGGAAAAAATTATAAATGCAGCTTTAGAACATGGTTACAATGTGGTGATTTTGGCTGATCACGGAAATTCAGATTTTATGATAAACGAAGATGGATCACCGAATACGCAACATACAACGAATCCTGTTCCATTTATTTTGGCTCAGAAAAATATCGAATGGAATGTTGAACATGGTAAACTTGGAGATATTGCACCTACTATTTTAACATTGATGGGAATTGAAATCCCAACAGAAATGACAGGACATATTATAATTCATAAAAAATAACCTACATAACTTTAAACTTACAAACATGATTAATAAAATTATTGCAGTTGACTTTGACGGAACTATTGTCGATGATAAATATCCAGAAATTGGTAAAGCAAAAATCTTTGCTTTCGAAACATTGAAACAATTACAAAACGATGGCTATAGACTTACCTTATGGACATATCGTAGTGGAAAAGCCTTAGACGAAGCAGTAGAGTTCTGTAAAAAAAATGGAATTGAGTTTTATGCAATTAACAATAGTTTTGACGGAGAAGATTTTGATAAAACTACACAAAGTAGAAAAATAAATGCCGATATCTTTATCGACGACAGAAATTTAGGTGGTTTCCCTGGTTGGAGTGACGTTTATCAAATCATTACAAAAAAGATTGAATTAAATGTACACGCTAATGGGCAAGAAGCGCCTAAGAAGAAAAAGAAAAAAGGATTTTTCGGATTATGATACATTTAAAAAGTAAAGAAGAATTAGAACTAATGTACCTAAGCGCTCAATTGGTTTCAAAAACCTTGGGTATGTTAGCCAAAGAAGTAGTGCCTGGTGTCACAACCAATCATTTAGATAAATTAGGAGGCGAATTTATTCGCGACAATGGCGGATATCCAGCATTTTTAGGAATGTACGATTTCCCTAAAAACCTTTGTATCTCACCTAATCAACAAGTTGTTCACGGAATTCCAAACGATAAACCTTTACACGAAGGTGATATTGTATCTGTAGATTGTGGAGTTTATATGAACGATTTTTACGGAGATCATGCTTATACATTTGCGGTTGGAGAAATTGATGCTGAAACAGAAAAATTACTTCGTGTTACAAAAGAATCTATGTTCAAAGGTATTGAACAAATGAAAAAAGGTAATCGCGTAGGTGATATTGGTTTTGCCATTCAACAACATTGTGAAAAAGAAGGTTACGGTGTCGTGCGTGAATTGGTAGGTCATGGATTAGGTCGCAAAATGCACGAAGAACCTCAGGTTCCTAATTATGGACGTCGCGGATCAGGTAAAAAAATAGAAGAAGGTTTAGTATTAGCAATCGAACCAATGGTAAATATGGGAACTGAAAAAGTTTTCTTTCACCCAGATGGTTGGACAGTTACTACACGCGATGACAAATATTCGGCTCACTTTGAGCACGATGTCTGTGTAGTAGATGGCGAACCAAAATTATTGTCAACTTATCAGTTTATTTACGATGCTTTAGGTATCAAATCTGACGAAGAAAAACCATTTTTATTCAAACCTTAAGAAAACTTTTGTGAAAAAGCTTTTAAAAAAAATCATGAATATTCTACCTCGTCCTTTACTGATTCAAGGTAGTTATATTATTCGTCCAGTTTTGGTTTGGTTCATGAAAGGAAATCGTTTCGTAGACCCAATAGATGGACAAGGTTATTACAGTTTGTTGCCTTATGGTTACGAAAAACAACGCGATAACGTGCTTTCTCCCGGAACTTTTTCGTTAGAAAGACATCGTTTGATGTGGTTATACCTCAAAAATGAAACTTCTTTTTTTACAGAAAAAGCAAAAGTTTTGCACATCGCACCTGAACAATCTTTTATCAAGCGTTTTCGCTCAATGAAAAACCTTGAGTACATTACAAGTGATATCGAGTCGCCTTTAGCCGATGTAAAAGCTGATATTTGCGATTTACCTTTTGGAGATGATACATTCGATATTGTTTTTTGTAATCACGTATTAGAACATATTCCTGATGATCACAAAGCCATGAGTGAATTATTTCGTGTGATGAAACCTGGTGGTTGGGGAATTTTTCAAGTTCCTATTTCGTATCAACGCGATGTGACTTATGAAGATCCAACGGTAACATCGAAAGAAGAACGAAAAGAAAAATTTGGACAATATGATCACGTTCGTGTCTATGGTTTAGATTATTACAAACGCTTAGAAGATGTAGGGTTTATCGTCGAGAAAGTTGATTATACCAAACAAATTCCGTCAGAAGATGTTCAAAAATA
Organism: Empedobacter sp. 225-1; assembly: GCF_030328185.1. Classification (NCBI taxonomy): domain Bacteria; kingdom Pseudomonadati; phylum Bacteroidota; class Flavobacteriia; order Flavobacteriales; family Weeksellaceae; genus Empedobacter; species Empedobacter sp. 225-1. The sequence goes on from NZ_JACALO010000044.1 coordinate 21,536, forward strand.
CTGTTTAGAAAAAGGAGAAATTTTACCAGTTGTTCGCAAACCAATGGTATAATTCAAAAAAAATAGTCAAAACTAAAGCGTTACCTTTTATGGGTAACGCTTTTATTTTGGAAACTATTTTTCTACACCCTCATTTGATGATTTTCTTATCGAGTTTAAATCATCTTGCATTTCTTGAAAGGTTAAGATTTTACCTTTTGTTGGTAAAGTGATATCAAGTTTTTTAGTCAAAATTTCCAATTGATTAATTTTAAAAATCGTTTTGAAATATGGTGTAATAATTTCAGTTTGAAGAATCAAACCTGGCAAATTCGCAAAATTATACGGACCATCTTTGTACTTTATTTCTGGCGAATACCAAGCTATAAATGTATTTCCTTCCTTATCTTCTCCAATCGCTTTCACGACATTATAACCATTAATCACCGCTTTTTCTTTCGATAATTGCCAATTAAAATCAGGTATATTTTCTTTAACCAAATACGTTTTGACGTTAATATCAAATTGTTTATAATATTCATTTTTTGAAAAATCTTTATACAAAGGATTTTGTTCCGATTTCAAAATCTCTTGCACAACCATATCCGATTCATCTTGTGCATTATTTATTTTCGTATCAGCTTTGAAAATAGATAACACATTGTTACTTTCTAAAATAAAATCTACAAAAATACCTCGGTCAATTGCAGACTTGAAAGCGGTTTGTAAATTTTTGGGAAACATATCTTTGGATTGTTCGTAATCAAAAATAAATTCGGCTTTATACGTCGCTCTAATACTTTCTTTTTCTGACTGAGCAAAAAGATTAACTCCTAAAAATAATGTAATTCCTACAATTATATTTTTCATTTTATTGTGATTTTTTTATTATTTAAAGCTTCTACGGATATCCATTTTTTCATTCACCGATTTATTGAATTCTGGAAATGGTTGTGTGCTAAAATCTTTTACTTCAAGATTTATTTTTACATCATTTACATGTTGACTTTTATCTTCCTCCAAAAAAGTAGAATTCCAATTTCTATAACTCTCCTTTAAAATCCATTTATTTTGATAAGGTCGATATTTATACATCACCTCATTATTGATTGTGTATCCAAATTTCTCAGAATGTTCATTCTCTCTTTTTGCAAAACTTTCAACAATTGCAAACGTTTCTTTATCAATCAGAAAATTACAAACAAAATTAACTTTTGTATTTTTTAATTCTATCTCATACATATACTTATCAGCATATTTTGAAATCACAACACTTTTTTCATCATATTTTTTTTCAGAAAGTCTTTTTTGCACTCTTTCTACAAACTCTAAAAGAGATATATTATTAACTCGTAGTGCATTTAGGTAATATTAATTTTTAAGTTGTTAATATTTCTATTTTGGTTTCTGTTTATTGATTGAATAATAGTAAGCGTTAGTATT
>NZ_JACALO010000045.1:0-22800 GCF_030328185.1 Empedobacter sp. 225-1
TAAATGCTACACTATATTTTACTTTTCTTGTCATAAAAAATGCCCCCAAAAGTGTCTAACTTTTTGGGGGCAGTGTAGATGAGGTCGTTTTTTTTTGTCTAAAATCATTTGTGTAGAATAATTCTAAATAGTTATTTTTAGAAAAATTTTATACATGAAAAAATTCCTACTTTTATTTTGTTTGATTTTCTCTCAAATCGGTTTTTCTCAAGAGAAATTATCAATTGCTGAAATCCAAAAAATAAATTCCAAAATCTTAAATACTGAACGAGAAATTTGGGTGAATCTTCCCGAATCGTATTATAATAATAAACTTCAAAAAGTAAATTATCCTGTGATTTATGTGTTAGATGCCGAATCTAATTTTACGTTTTTAACAGGCGTAGTTTCTAAGTTTCAATCGGGATTTTATCCAGAAATGTCTGAATCGATCATTGTCGGAATTACTAATAAAAATGGTGATCGAACAAAAGATTTTACACATGTAAATGATGTTAATTTTCTGAATTTTATTCAAAATGAATTGTTTCCTTTTATGCAGAAAAATTATCGTGTGAATGATTTTCGTTTGTTAATTGGACATTCTTTAGGTGGATATTTTGCGTTGAAAACCTTGTACAACCATCCCAAAACTTTCAATGGATATGTTGCGCACGATCCAAGTGTTTGGTTTAATGACAAAGAATTATTGAATCTTTATCAAAATTTAGAAAATCATTCTTTCGAGAATCGATTCTTCATGATAACACAAGTTGGTGAAAGTCAAAATGCAGATCATTTACGAGACCATTATCAAAGTATAAAAAAGGTGGACGAACGTTTGAAATCATCAAAGAATAAATCATTGAATTATCATTACAAACAATATATTGACGAAGAACATGGTTCGGTTCCGATGATTGGCTCGATTGATTATTTGCGTTGGCAGTTTGATGGTTATCGTGTGAATATTAAAGAGATTCCGAATCAACCAAATTTGGTGAAGGATTCTTTTGAAACGATTTCTAGAAAATTGAATTATTCTTTTCAACCAACAGAAACGTATATCAATAATGTTGCAAATTATCTGGTAAAACAAAAGAAAAATGATTTAGCAAAACAGTTTTTTGAACAAAATGTGAAAAATTTTCCTGAAAGTTTACAAGCAAAAGAAGAGTTAGAAAAATTCTTGGACTCGAATAAAAATTAGTAATTTGGTAAAAACATTTTGATGAAAAAAATACTCTATTTAACAACTTTATTGACGACGACTGCTTTTGCACAAGATTTGAATTTAGATCAAGCAAAGAAAATTTTCGATTTACCAACGCATTGTATCAAGACTGAGTATCCGAATAAACTAGGAAATGTTTTGGGAAGTGATCAGGATTTGAAAACGCCAAAGCAACTGCGTCCAGTTTTTTATGGTTGTTTTGATTGGCATTCGTCTGTGCATGGATTTTGGTCGATTGTGAAATTGATGAAAAATTTTCCTGAATTGGATCAAAATAATGAAGTTAGAAATGAGTTAAATCAATTGATTACAGCCGAAAATGTTGCGGTCGAAATGGCCTTTTTTAATGATAAAAATAACAAGAATTTTGAGCGTACTTATGGTTGGGCTTGGTTGTTACAATTGCAAATGGAATTGAATAATTGGCAAGATAAAGATGCGCAAGTTTGGGCAAAAAATCTGAAACCTTTGAGTGATTTGATTATTGTTAGATACAAAGAGTATTTACCGAAATTAGTTTATCCAATTCGTACAGGAACGCATGATAATACGGCTTTTGGTTTGAGTTTAGCGATAGATTATGCACGTTCTGTCAATGATAAATCGTTCGAAAAAGTGATTGTAACTCATGCAAATCGTTTGTATGGAAAAGATACAAAATGTAACATTGCTTTCGAGCCAAGTGGTTCCGATTTTTTATCTGCTTGTTTAGAAGAAGCATTGATTATGTCAAAAATTCAACAAAAAGAGGATTATAAAGAATGGTTAAAAGATTTTTTACCTCAATTATTTAAAAAGAATTTTGAATTGAATCCTGGAATAGTTTCAGATCGTACAGATGGTCATTTGGTGCACTTAGATGGACTAAATTTTAGTCGTGCAACAGCTTTGTATCAAATTGAACATAAATTACCCGAATTAAAACAGTTGAATAAAATTGCAGAAAATCACCTCAATTATTCATTAAATAATATTTCAAATGACGATTACATGGGAAGTCATTGGTTGGGTACTTTTGCACTTTATGCATTGAAAACAAAACAAGAACTAAAAATAAAATAATGTTTAAGGATCAGGACGGAAATTATAAATTGAAAGTAGCGTTTGATTACGATGATACGTTGACAGATGACGTTTTGTTTCAGTTAGCCCAACGAATGATTCGAAAAGGACATGATGTCTGGATCATGACGGTTAGGACAAGTAACGAGCAATACGTAAAGCATTGTTTAAAGATGAATATTCAACTGAAATTGGAAGGTCGTAATGCAGATTTAATTGCAGATGCGACTACATTGGGTGTCGTAGATAAAATTATTTATACCGATAGTGAAGATAAATTGGAATTTTATCAAGAACACCAATTTGATCTACTTTTTGATGATGATGCCGATTGGCATACAAATCCTATTTGCGAAGCTGGAGGTATAGGAATTCACATCTAAAATTAGCTAATGATAGGGATTTTATTGAAGTAGAATTGTTTCTAAATTTGTTTCAAACAAATACAAATAATAAACATTAATTGAATTTTATGAAAAAATATTTTTACATCATATTTGCAGTTTTAGGCATTATAGCTTTTGGTTATAGTCAATATTCGAAAGGACAATTAGAAGATCAATTGACGAAAACCGGAAAGTGTGTACAAGGAGTTGTGGTTGAAACAAGCGGTACGTTTAAACGTCCGAAAGCAACAATTCAATATCCTGTAAATGATGAAGTTTACGAAGTTACATTACGCTCCAGAGCGGATGTAGATGAAGTGGTATTGATTAAGTTTGATACATTAAATCCTGAAGAAGTGATGCTTGTAGATAAATGCAATTAAGTGTAGTCTCAAGTTTATAATGGAAAAATCCACCAAGCAATTGGTGGATTTTTTGGTTTTATTGTATTTCCGTTAATTTCGGAATAAATTCTTCTTCAATTTCTTTGAAAGTTGCTTCCAAATCAACTAAGTTATCATGCGTAACTAATTTTGTACGATAAGGTTTGAAATTTGGAATTCCTTTGAAATAATTGGTATAATGCATACGAGTTTCTAAAATTCCTGTGCGCTCACCCTTCCATTCAACTGCCCAATTTAAGTGGTTTTTTGCAGCTTCCATTCGTTCTATAATAGTAGGTTCTGCTAACAATTCTCCTGTTTCACGATAGTGTTTTATTTGCTCAAAAATCCAAGGGTAACCAATTGCTGCTCGACCAATCATCACACCATCTACACCATATTTTTCTTTGTATGCAATTGCTTTTTGTGGCGAATCAATATCTCCGTTTCCAAAAATCGGAATCTCAATATTTGGGTTTGCTTTTACTTTTGCAATCGGTTCCCAATTTGCTTCTCCTTTGTACATTTGCATGCGTGTACGACCATGAATAGACAATGCTTTGATACCTGTTTCTTGCAAACGTTCTGCAACTTCGTAAATGTTAATTGATTCGGAATCCCAACCCAAACGAGTTTTCACGGTAACTGGTAAATGCGTACTTTCGACAACAGATTTTGTTAAACGTACCATCAAATCTATATCTTTTAATACGCCAGCTCCAGCTCCTTTACACACTACCTTTTTTACAGGACATCCAAAGTTAATATCTACGATATCAGGTTGTACGGTTTCGACAATTTTAGCAGACATGGCCATTGCTTCTTCATCTCCACCAAATATCTGAATACCAATTGGACGTTCGTAATCAAAAATATCTAATTTTTGACGACTTTTTATTGCATCACGAATCAATCCTTCAGAAGAAATAAACTCTGTATACATCAAGTCTGCACCATGCATTTTACATAGTCGACGAAATGGCGGATCACTTACATCTTCCATTGGTGCAAGCAATAAAGGGAAGTCTGGTAATTCTATGTTTCCTATCTTTACCACGAAATAATTTTTTGCAAAATTACATAAAACTTATGAAACAAGATCGAAAGACCGAAGGTGTAAATCAATATTTAAAGTTTTCTGCTATGGGAATTCAGATGGCAGCTGTGATTGCCTTGTTTGCTTGGTTGGGCACTTTTTTAGATAAAAAGTTCGAAACAACGCAGCCTTTATGGACGGCTGGCTTATCTTTGCTGGGTGTTTTTGCAGGATTATATTTGATGTTGAAGCAATTACCAAAAAAATAATAAAATGATCAAGAAATTTATTCTTTTAGCACTTGCTTTTATTGTAATGGTTGCAATTTTTTGTGGGATTCATTACACAATTGTTACTCACTATAATTTTAGCGAAAATCCGCTAATTGTTCCCAAAATGTATTTGATAATTGGATTAATCACCTTAATGATTTTTCAAGTAGGATGTTTTGTGAAAATAAAATTTCCCGAATACGTAGGCTTTGCCTTTATGGGAGGGATGATAGCGAAGATGGCAGTTGTCTTAGTTTTGGTTGTTGTTAATGAGCAAATTAAATCAAATGTAGTGCAATTAATTATAAGTTATTTTGTAATTTTGCTTGCCGAAGTTTTAGTGTTTATTCGCTTAATTAATTTAAAGTTAAAAAAAGTTTAATGATTTTTAGCATTTGACTTTGGTAAGTGGTTAATTTACTATAATTTTGCACGCAATTTAGAAACAAAGGAATTATACATGAAATTTTCAGCGTTATTAGCGTTTTTATTACTTTTCAATTTCGGATTTGCTCAGCACGCAGCATCTTCGCAAGAGAATCTTCCAAAAACGTTTGAGGAGTTAGTTAAAATTGAGCAAGCAAAGAGTCAAGAGGAAGCTGCTAAAGTGAAATCTGGTGAATCTACGTTCAATCCCGTGCCTGGTATTATGCATCATATTGCAGATGCGCACGATTGGCATTTATGGGGAGAAGGCGAAAAAAGTGTAGGTGTTGCATTACCAATAATTTTATGGGATAATGGTTTACATGTTTTCATGTCTTCTAAATTTCATCACAATGAGGCAGTTGCTGAAAGTAATGGAAATTACTACATCAACTTCCACGAAAAAATCTACAAAACAGATGCACAAGGAACAATCCAAGCTCATATCGATGAGAAAGGAGTGTATCACTTGGATAATGAAAAACCTTTAGATTTTTCTATTACGAAAAACGTAGCGTCAATGTTAATCTCTTTCGTGATTTTAATCTTAGTTTTCTCTGCAGTAGCATCTAACTACAAAAAAGGAAATATGGTGCCAAAAGGTATCGCAGGATTCATCGAGCCAATTATTATTTTTGTGCGTGATGAAGTAGCGATTCCAAATATTGGAGAGAAAAAATATGCGAAATTTATGCCTTACTTACTAACGTTATTTTTCTTTATCTGGATCAACAACTTATTAGGTTTGTTACCAGGTGCGGCTAACGTTACAGGTAATATCGCAGTGACATTTGTTTTAGCATTAATCGCATTAATCGTAATTAATTTCTCAGGAAACAAAGATTACTGGGGACACATGTTATGGATGCCAGGTGTGCCAGTTCCTGTAAAAATTATCTTAGCTCCAATTGAGTTGATCGGAATTATTACAAAACCTTTCGCCTTAATGATTCGTTTATTTGCGAACATTACAGCAGGTCACATCATCATTATGTCGTTAATTTCGTTAATCTTTATCTTCCAAACAGAAGCAATGGCAGGAGGTTCTATTCCTTTAGCTTTATTTATTTACTGTTTAGAGTTATTAGTAGCGGCATTACAAGCTTTCGTATTCACAATGTTAGTTTCTTTATTCATCGGAACAGCAGTAGCAGAACACGATCATCATTAAGAATAAATAGAAAAAAACAATAAAATAATTTTTTAATAATTAAATACAATTATCATGACAGGAAGTATTGCAGCAATCGGAGCAGGTTTAGCAGTTTTAGGAGTTGGTTTAGGTATCGGTAAAATCGGTGGATCAGCTATGGAAGGAATCGCTAGACAACCAGAAGCGGCTTCAAAAATTCAAACAGCTATGATTATCGCAGCAGCCTTAATCGAGGGTGCAGGTTTATTCGGTATCGTAGTTGCGTTATTAGGTAACGGATAATATTTGAATTAAAATTAGCTTCAATAACGGTTGGTTGTTGAAGCTAATTCATTAAAAAATTAATTAGTAAAAAATAAAATTTAATACATACACACAATGGATTTAATTACACCTTCAGTTGGTCTTATTTTTTGGACTGCGGTCGTATTTATCATCTTATTAGTATTGTTAAGATCATTAGCTTGGAAACCAATTTTATCTGCAGTTAAAGAAAGAGAACAATCTATCGAAGATGCATTAAACGCAGCTAAAAAAGCGAAAGAAGAGATGGCTTTATTAAACGCTCAAAACGAGAAAATCATGAAAGAAGCTCGTGCAGAACGTGATGCAATCTTGAAAGAAGCGCGTGAAATGAAAGAAAATATCATCAACGAGGCGAAAAATTCTGCAACTGTAGAAGCTAACAAATTAATTGAAAACGCTAAAACAGCTATCCAAAACGAAAAAGCATCAGCAATGGCTGATATCAAAAATCAAGTTGGACAGTTATCAATTGAAATTGCTGAAAAAATCTTAACAAAAGAATTGTCAGATAAATCTGCACAAGAGGCTTTAGTTAATGACGTTATTGATCAAGTAAAATTCAATTAATCATGGCAGGATTCAGAGCAGCACATAGATACGCTAAAGGTTTGATGGGATTTGCTATTGAAGCAAATCAAACAAATGAAGTGTATGCTGAAATGAATGATGTTCGCAAAATCATTAAAGAGAATGAAGATTTAAGAATTTTCTTAAACTCTCCGGTGATTGATGCGAAGAAAAAAGAAGTCGTATTGAGTGAGATTTTTAAATCTTTATCAAAAACTTCTCAAACATTCATTTCATTAGTCGTTAGACAGGGTAGAGAAAATATCTTGTTTAAAATTGCTGATCAGTTTATCACATTATATGATCAAGCAAATAATATTGTAACAGCTGAAATTACTTCGGCAGTACAATTAGATCAACATACAATTGATAACATTGTTGCAAAAGCAAAACAAACTTTAGCAGCAGGTAGTCAAGTAAAAGTAGAAAACAAAATTGACGCATCTTTAATTGGTGGTTTCGTTTTAAAAATAGGAAACAATCAAGTAGATTCTTCAATCAAAACAAAGTTAGCTACGCTTAAAAAAGATTTTTCGAAAAACGAATACATTCCTAAATTTTAAATATTTCAGAAATGCCAGAAATAAATCCAGCTGAAGTTTCAGCTATATTAAAACAACAACTTTCAAGCTTTGATTCAGCAGTTGAATTAGCTGAAGTTGGAACCGTTCTAACTGTTGGGGATGGTATTGCTCGTGTTTACGGGTTAGACAATGCTCAATACGGAGAATTAGTAGAATTCTCAAACGGGTTAGAAGGAATGGTACAAAACCTTGAAGAAGATAACGTAGGTATTGTACTTTTCGGACCTTCAAAAGGAATTAGAGAAGGTGATACAGTAAAACGTACAAACAAGATTGCATCTATTAACGTAGGTGAAGGAATGTTAGGACGTGTTGTTGATATGTTAGGAAATCCGATCGATGGTAAAGGACCAATCGAAGGACAATTATACGAAATGCCTATCGAGCGTAAAGCTCCAGGAGTTATCTACCGTCAACCAGTAAACGAGCCTTTACAAACAGGTATCGTTTCTATTGACTCGATGATTCCAATTGGACGTGGACAACGTGAGTTAATCATTGGTGACCGTCAAACAGGTAAAACTTCTGTTGCTTTAGATGCAATCTTAAATCAAAAAGAATTTTACGATAGAGGTGAAACAGTTTTCTGTATCTATGTTGCAGTAGGACAAAAAGGGTCTACAGTTGCTGGTATTATGAAAACATTACAAGATCACGGTGCAGACAAATATACAGTAGTAGTTGCTGCTAATGCATCTGATCCAGCTCCAATGCAAGTATATGCGCCAATGGCAGGTGCTGCAATCGGTGAATTTTTCCGTGACTCTGGTCGTCCAGCGTTAATTGTTTATGATGATTTATCTAAACAAGCAGTTGCTTACCGTGAGGTGTCTTTATTATTACGTCGCCCACCAGGACGTGAAGCATACCCTGGAGACGTTTTCTACTTACACTCTCGTTTATTAGAGCGTGCTGCGAAAGTAATTAAAGATGATACAATCGCATCTCAAATGAATGATTTACCAGAATCTATGAAAGGTATCGTAAAAGGTGGTGGTTCTTTAACTGCTTTACCAATTATCGAAACTCAAGCTGGTGACGTTTCTGCATATATCCCAACAAACGTAATTTCGATTACAGATGGACAAATTTTCTTAGAGTCTGATTTATTCAACTCTGGTGTTCGTCCAGCGATTAACGTAGGTATCTCTGTATCTCGTGTTGGTGGTTCTGCACAAACAAAACCAATGAAAAAAGTATCTGGTACATTGAAATTAGACCAAGCTCAATACCGCGAGTTAGAAGCTTTCGCGAAATTTGGTTCTGATTTAGATGCAGCAACAATGAACGTAATTGGAAAAGGTGAACGTAACGTGGAGTTATTAAAACAAGATGTTAACTCTCCAATTCCAGTAGAAGAACAAGTAGCAGTTATTTTTGCGGGTACTAATGGTATGTTGAAAGACGTTCCAGTAAACAAAGTGAAAGAGTGGCAAGCTGATTTTGTTGAGCTAATGCGAAACAAATATACAGACACTTTAACATCTATCCGTTTAGGTAAATGGACTGACGAAATTACAGACGTATTGAAGAAAGTAGTAGCTGAAACTACTTCTAAGTACTAATAAAATATAAATGAAACTTAGAGGTTTCTGATCTCTAAGTTTCTTTTAATCCTTCATCTCAAATAGAATTATGGCAAATTTAAAAGATATACGTACACGTATTACTTCTGTAGGTTCTACAATGCAGATCACAAGTGCTATGAAATTAGTATCTGCTGCAAAACTAAAACGTGCTACAGATTCTATTGTACAGTTACGTCCCTATGCAGATAAATTACGTGAACTTTTACAAAATGTAAGTTCTACTTTAGAAGCTGAAGTAGGAGGTGCATTAACAGAAGAACGCGAAGTTAATAAAGTACTATTAGTCGTTATTAACTCAAACAGAGGTTTATGTGGAGGATACAACTCGAGCATCATCAAAAAAGTAAATGCTTTATTGGCTGGTGAATTAGCTGGTAAAGAAATAGAGCTTTTAACAATTGGTAAAAAAGCAAACGATACTTTTAGTAAAACACAAACTATCTATAAAAATGCATCAAGCATTTGGGATAATTTAAACTTTGCAGATGTAGCTGAGATTGCGGATGATTTAGTTGCAAAATTTGAAGAAGGTCAATATGATCAAATAAGAATCATATATAACCAATTTCAAAATGCAGCCGTACAAATCGTTCAAGACGAACAATTCTTACCAGTTGTTTTAGAGAAAAAAGAAGACGAAACTAACAATACAGCAGAGTTAGATTACATCTTCAATCCTTCGAAGGAAGAAATCTTAAGAGACTTAATTCCTCAAACGTTAAAAACGCAATTATTCAAAGCTGTGTTAGACGCTAATGCTTCTGAGCACGGAGCACGTATGACGGCAATGCATAAAGCAACAGACAACGCAAGCGAGTTACAGAAATCATTAAAGATTCAGTACAACAAAGCGCGTCAAGCTGCTATTACAAACGAGATCTTAGAGATCGTTGGTGGGGCAGAAGCGTTGAATGCATAAGACAAACGACTTATCTTATTTTAAATACAAAAGCAACTTCTTACAAGAAGTTGCTTTTTTTATAACTATTATTGATTGACATGTTGTACTGAAATTATGCGAAATCTCTTTAGTAATTAATTCAATCATTAGTACCCCTAATAATGCGGTTTAGAGAGGTCTTTAAAAACGTAGTTAGGTTTTGATTAAAACGTAGTTAGGTTTTGATTAAAACGTAGTTAGGTTTTGATTAAAACGTAGTTAGGTTTTACATAAAACCTAAGGAGGTTTTACTTAAAACGTCAGGACATTTTTATATGAACAAAAAAAGCCTTGAACAAATGTCAAGGCTTACTATATTCTAATTGCTTAGATTTAATTGTGAATTACTTCATTTGAAATAATGGACGTGACGACATAAACTCGTTTACACGATCTGCTACATTATCAATAACCTCTTCATTATCGATGTTCATTAACACTTCGTCAACCAAATCTGCTACTGTTTGCATGTCTGCTTCTATAAGACCACGCGTTGTAACTGCCGCTGTACCTAAACGAATTCCTGATGTTACGAAAGGTGATTTGTCATCAAAAGGAACCATGTTTTTGTTGCAAGTTATCTCTGCCAATACCAAGGCATTTTCTGCTTGTTTACCAGAAATTCCTTTGTTTCTTAGGTCAATCAACATACAATGATTGTCTGTTCCGCCCGAAACAATGTTATATCCTTTTGCAACCAACGCTGCAGCTAATGCTTTTGCATTTTTCACAACTTGTACAATGTAGTCCATATATCCATCAGATAACGCTTCTTCGAAAGCAACTGCTTTTGATGCGATAACATGCTCCAAAGGACCTCCTTGTGTTCCTGGGAAGACTGCTCCGTTCAAAATTTGAGACATCATTTTAATTTCTCCCTTCGGAGTAGTTAATCCCCAAGGATTTTCGAAGTCTTTTCCCATCATAATTACGCCACCTCTTGGGCCTCTTAGTGTTTTATGTGTCGTAGTTGTTACGATATGACAGTGAGGCATTGGGTCGTTTAAGATGCCACGAGCAATCAAACCTGCTGGGTGAGAAATATCTGCTAATAACAAAGCGCCAACTTCGTCTGCAACTTCGCGGAATTTTGCGTAATCAATATCACGAGAATAAGCCGATGCACCACAAATAATCATTTGAGGTTTCTCTTTGCGAGCCGTTTCTGCCATTGCTTCGTAATCTATCAATCCTGTTTCTTTGTCTACACCGTAGAAAGAAGTTTGGTAAGTCATTCCCGAAAAATTAACGGGAGAACCATGTGTTAAGTGCCCACCATGCGATAAATCGAAGCCTAAAATTTTGTCTCCAGGTTTCAAACAAGCTAAGTAAACTGCCGCATTTGCCTGAGAACCAGAGTGCGGTTGTACGTTCGCATATTCTGCATTAAACAATGCTTTCAAACGTTCTATTGCAATAGTTTCTACTTCATCTACAACTTCGCACCCGCCATAATAACGCTTTCCTGGGTACCCTTCTGCATATTTGTTCGTTAAAACAGAACCCATCGCGCGCATTACATTGTCAGATACAAAGTTTTCTGACGCGATTAGTTCAATTCCATTTAATTGTCTTTCTTTTTCTTCTTCGATCAAATCAAAGATTACATCTTGTGCCATGTTTTTTGTTTGTATTTATTGTGTTTCAAATATAAGATTTTATCGTCTAATTTCTATACGATGTTTTCGCTATAAAATAAGAATTATCAACACTATGTTTTATTTATTTTGGGCGTTCCCTTCGGGCGGGCTATCCGTTGCAATCTTTTTTGGTGTGTAGACAAGCTCCACACCAAAAAAGGATTTCCACTACTATCCCTAACGCAGATTGAGAAAAGAGTAGTTGTTATTTTATATAAAGTCTACTTATTTTAATCTAAAAAATAATTTATTTTTCAAACGAATTCAAATTGACTTTTCAATAGAAAGGCGCTAAAAAAATATAAGATAATTCTTTTCTTATTCCGAATCTTTGGAGGAGTTTAACAAATCCAAACAAAAGATTTTTAATCTATAATATTCTTAAAGACTCATTAACTATCAAATTCTCTCATTAAATTTACCTCATGAAAAATGATACTTTTTGTATTGGTTTGATGTCTGGAACATCATTAGATGGTTTGGATATCTGCTACGTTCGGTTTGATGATGCAGGTACTTTCGAAATTTTACATGCCGAAACCATCAATTATACAGCAGATTGGCGAAAAAATCTCTCCGAGGCTTACCAATATTCTGCAATGAATTTGTGTGAATTAGACGTTAATTTTGGTTATTTTTTGGGAGAACAAGTCAAAAAGTTCATGCAAAAATATGAAATAAAAGACGTGGATTTTGTGGCATCGCATGGACAAACTATTTTTCATCAACCGAAGAAATCGTTTACTTTACAAATCGGAAATGGTGCTGCAATAGCTTCTCGTTGTCAACAAAAAGTAGTGTGTGATTTTCGTACACAAGATGTTGTTTTAGGAGGACAAGGTGCGCCTTTGGTTCCGATTGGCGACGAATTGTTGTTTCATCAATATGATGCTTGTCTCAATTTAGGAGGTTTTTCTAATATTTCCTTGAATAGAAACCAACAACGTATTGCGTTTGATATTTGTCCGATTAATATTGTTCTGAATCTTTATGCAAATCAATTAGGAGTTGATTATGATAAAAATGGAGAAATCGCACAACAAGGAAATGTAAATCACGCGTTGGTTGAAGAGTTAAATCAGCTTGCATTTTATCAATTGTCTTATCCAAAATCTTTGGGATACGAATGGATCGAATCAGAGTTCTTAACAATTGTTGATAAGTATGCTATTTCGACACAAGATAAGTTGAGAAGTTGTGTAGAGCACTTCGTGTTTCAAATTCAAGAAGTCTTTTCTTTTTATGATATTAACAATGTGTTGATAACTGGAGGAGGCGTACGAAATGTATTTTTTATCAATAGATTACGAGATTTATCTGATGTTGAAATCATCATTCCAAACGATAATTTAATCGATTTTAAAGAAGCTTTAATCTTTGCTTTTCTTGGATATAAACGAATTAAGAACGAAGTTAATTGCTTGTCTTCTGTAACTGGTGCGAGTAAAGATCATTGCTCAGGAGTTATTTTCGAAGCGATTAAAAGCAATAATATCAAAAGGAAGTTTAGTTTTAAATAAAGTTCAATTCTTAAGTTATAATTAGGCAGTTAAAAACGAGTTCATTAATTTTACCGAACTAAAAAAAAATACAATGATTGTTACTAAACTTTTTAATAAATTTTTTCATAGCCAAACGTCTGGAGGAATATTTTTGATATTCTGTACAGCATTTTCTTTATTCTTAGCCAATTCACCGTTTGCAGAATCGTATGATGCTATTTGGCAGATGGACATGTTTGGACATTCATTCGCACATTGGATAAATGATGGATTAATGGCAGTATTCTTTTTCTTGATAGGTTTAGAACTGAAAAGAGAAATATTTGTAGGAGAATTATCCGATACTAAAAAGGCGATTTTACCAGTGTTTGCAGCAATTGGTGGAATGGCTATGCCAGCTTTTATTTTCTATTTAACCAATAAAGGTACAGATACCATTCATGGTTTTGGAATCCCGATGGCAACTGATATTGCATTTGCTGTTGCAATTATTACGATGCTGGGAAAACGTGTTCCTATGTCCCTAAAAGTATTTTTAACTGCTTTGGCAGTAATTGACGATTTAGGAGCAATTATCGTGATTGCGTTGTTTTATCCAAATCCAGAAATGCCTTTAGATTTTACACAATTCGGAATTGCAATGGCTATTTTGTTCGGTCTTTTTGCGCTGAATAAAATGAAAATAAAATCAATGATTCCGTATATTATAGGAGGAATTGCGGTGTGGTGGTTTATGTTACATTCTGGTATTCATGCTACTATTGCGGGAGTTTTGGTTGCATTTACAATTCCTTTTGATAAAGATGATTCTAAATCACTTTCAGCTAAAATGGAGCATGCTTTACATATTCCTGTAGCATTTGTTATATTACCATTATTTGCTTTAGCAAATACCGCAATAACGATAGATGCTGGAGGTTTTTCACATTTTAGTGTTCCATTAGCTACAGGTATTTTCTTAGGTTTAGTGGTCGGAAAACCAGTTGGAATTACTTTATTTACATGGATTGCAGTAAAATTAGGATTATGTGTATTACCAACGGCAGTCAATTTTAAACGAGTTTTTGGTGTAGGAATTTTAGCAGGAATTGGATTTACAATGTCGATTTTTGTTTCGATGTTAGCATTCAAAGATCCAAGCTATGTAAAAGAAGCAAAACTGATGATTTTGGTAGCTTCTTTGACAGCTGCAATAGTTGGTTTTGTACTTTTAAAAATCTTATTAACAACGAAACAAGATTATTCAGATTAATTAAATCAATCAAAATAAGAACCAATAGAATCGAATTTTTCTTCAGAGAAATTCGATTTTTTTATTGACTTAGATTGTATCTTCGTATAAAATTTTAAATAAATGAGAACGTATCAAGAAACAATCGATTGGTTGTTTACAAATTTACCCATGTTTCAACGTGTAGGAGCTTCTGCTATGAAAGCTGATTTGACTAATATTACAGCTTTGTGTAATTATTTAGGAAATCCTCAAACGAAGTTTAAAACAGTACATATTGCAGGAACAAATGGTAAAGGAAGTACGTCTCATATGTTGGCTTCTATTTTTCAGGAAGCGGGTTTCAAAACTGGATTAACCACTTCTCCACATTTGAAAGACTTTAGAGAACGTATTCGTGTGAATGGTGTGATGGCAGAAGAAGAATTTGTAGTGGATTTTGTCAATAAACACGAACAAAAAATAATTGATCAAAAAGCATCTTTCTTTGAGATTGCTATTGCAATGGCTTTCGAGTATTTTGCTCAACAAAAAGTGGATATTGCAATTATTGAAACAGGTTTAGGAGGACGTTTAGATTCAACAAATATTATTTTACCAGAACTTTCAATTATTACAAATATTGGGTTAGATCATACACAGTTTTTAGGGGATACCTTGGATAAAATTGCATTTGAAAAAGCTGGAATTATTAAACCAAATACAGCGGTTGTCATTGGAGAAACAACTGCCGAAACAAAACCAGTTTTTATGAAAGTTGCCCAAGAACGAAATGCAGAAATTATTTTAGCCGAAGAAAAGCATTTTCAAGATTTAACTTCAGATTTGAAAGGCTCGTATCAAATCAAAAATAAACGGGCTGTACTTGCAGCGATAGAACAATTACAAAAACAAGGGTGGACGATTTCTACAGATAATATCACTAATGGATTATTGAATGTTGTAAAAAACACAAACCTTCGTGGTCGTTGGGATATTCTTGGTCATTATCCGCTTATTGTTGCTGATACGGCGCATAATCCCCATGGTTTAGCAGAAGTTTCGAAACAAATTAATGAACAACCATATAATCAATTGCATTTAGTTTTGGGATTTGTCAACGATAAAGATGTTTTGTCAATTCTTCAGTTTTTTCCAAAAAAGTCAACTTATTATTTTTGTCAACCAAATGTTCCACGGAAATATGATATTGATGAGCTGTATCAAATAATTCCAGAAGATATACAGGACAAACATTTTTTCGATTCTGTAGAAAAAGCATTGCTTGCAGCCAAAAATAATGCTTCTGTGAATGATATGATTTATATTGGAGGGAGTACATTCGTTGTCGCTGAAGTGATATAACATTTTTATACTTTAACAATTTTTAATTAATAATTTTTCCATTTAACATCTGATTTAAATAAAATTAATAAAATCTTATTCATTTTTTTTTAAACAAAACGTGTAAATGTTTGTAAAACAGATTATATTCGTAATGATTTAGTTAATTAAAAATTTATGAAAAATGTTTACTTATCATAGTATTTGGAGTTTTTGCTTCTCTTACTTATGCACAAGTAGGTATTGGAACAGAGAATCCAAAAGCTACTTTAGATGTGACAGCAGTTAATGCAACAGGAACATCTACAGACGTTCAAGGCGTTTTAATTCCGAGAGTTGATAGAGAAAGAGCTCAATCAATGAAAGATGTTGAAAAATCTACAATGATTTATGTTAATGATGTTTCGACAGGAACTAACACCGGAACAGCGATAGATATTAATACAGAAGGTTTTTATTATTATAACGGTATAATTTGGGTTAAGTTAGCTTCATCAACAAGCGCTTCAACCCAATTTTTTTATATGCCATCTATTGTCATTAATACTTCTGTAACAGCAACTGGTTTAAAGAGAAATTTGCATGCAGAATATGTGGCTCAATTTACTGGAAAAACATTTGTAATGGATAATGATGGAGGAACTGTGGATGTTAATACACCAAGTCCCAAATTTATTAAAAGTGATGGTGCTCCTGTAGCAATTCCAAATGTTCCGTCAGCAACAGATCTTTATTACTATATTACAGATTACGACACGACATCTTTAGCTAATTTATCAATTGATGCTAACGGCGTTTTAACTTATGATGTAATAGGTACAGGTACCGATTATTCTTTTGTCAACATTGTTTTCGTAGTGAAATAGTTGTTTAACTTTTAAACTTAGAAAATAATGAAAAAATTAAATATACTAAAAAGCATGTTGCTGTTGTTTTCTATGACAATAGGAACAAATGCGTTGGCACAGAAAATTAGACCAACGAGTTCTTCTTCTACAGCAGGATATTTAGGAGGACCAACAATTAATGAAGCTGAACGTGCTAAAGCTTACGATACAGATGTTAATACTTATACAGAGGTAAAGACTTCTCAATTTTCCCTTTTTGTTTCTTATTCGCCAAACCTTCATTTAAATTATCCAACTGCGGTGCCAGCTAATAAGGACTTTTATATGAAAGTTAATGTAAGTGATGGTCAAATTTTAGATAAAATAGCTGGAGGATATATTGGAGGTTTTTTGAATAATGTTGTAAGTGGTCTTTTAGGAGGAATTCCTGAAAATTATTTTAAATTTAAAAACGGAAATAACGATATTTTTACAGGAACAACGCATAATTACAATAGAGCTGATTTAAATAAGATGCGTTTACTACGTGATGGATTTGGAAATTCATATTTTAAATTTTCATTAGGTCAATCATTTGATCAAGTATCAGTAAGAGCAGAATTAGGAGGGCTTATAACTACACCAGCTCGATGGATACATGTTTATGATACTTATTACTATGATAACCCAGAAAGTTGTTTAGAGTTTTTAACTTATAGTGAAGTAGCAGATGATTTACTTACTTTATTGGGCAATAATACGGGTATTAACAATCCGCATCATGCAATAGATAGTGACTTAACTACTTTTTCAAGTTTTGGTAATCAATCCTTGCTAAATTTAGGATTAGGAGTTAGTATGGAACAGTTTTTTCAATTGCCTAAACTTACAGATGATAAATTAGTTCGCATTAAAATGCAAATGCCTTCGAGTTTATTAGACGTAGAAGTGGCTTCAGGGATTGAAATTAATTTCTACAATGGAACAACTAAATTAAGTTCACAAACGGTTGATGCAAGTGTTGTTAATGCTGATTTATTAGGATTAATCAATGCAGGAAATAATGTGCCTTTTAGTTTTTTAGCGACTCCACCTACCGATGCTAATGGAGCGATTTTAGCTTTTGATAAGGTATCGGTTAGTGTAAAAAAACCAGTGAGTTTGGGTGTGTTGGATGTTATAGGAGATTTGCGTATTTATGACGTTGCTTTTGTAGATACAAAACCCGAAACAGTTAAAGTATGTTCGAGAGAATTTATAAATAACAATATTCGCGAACGTAAATTTGATCTCACGCAAATCATTCCAGATTTTAATGTAAATACTGCTTATGTTGTGGTTGACAGAGAGCAAAATGAAATTCCATTTACAACTCCACAAGAAAAAGAAGCAAATAAATGGCAGCCTTTGGGTACGTACTACATTAAAGGGATTAATACAACAGGACATTGTCCAAATGAGTACAGTAGTTTTGCAGTAGTTCAAGACCCTCAATTTAAAATTACGGGTAAATCTGCAATTAGCGTTCCTTTAGATGCCAATAATGATGGAACACCTGATGCATCGGTACTTTTTGATTCAGCGCTTTATAGTTCTGATTTGCCAAGTAATCAAGGAGTTCAAATTTTTGACGAATTAACAAATACAGAAGTTACAGGACAAACAATTCAATTTAATAAAATTGGTAGTTATAATTACTATGCAATTTCTAAAAATAATACGAATGATTCAAATGTAACATGTGATATTGTTAAACGTATTACGGTATATGTTTACGATAAAGAAGAATGTGATTACCGTTATGTACAAAGAATAGCAAGAAACAAAGATACAGGATTTGTTTTAACGGGAGGTACTTCTGATAGTGAGAAGGCTGCTGATGATGATTTATCTACCCACGGAACCATATTCAATCTGCTTAATCTAGCTGGTATTGGTACTGCTTGGATTGATCTTACTTTTGATAATGTAGCAACAGATCCAATTCCTGCAGGTACTCCTATTACTATTAAGTTAGGTCAAGAGTACAGTTTATTACAATTAATTGGAGGAACAACTATTCAAACATTAGATCAAAACGGACAAATTGTTGGAGATTTAATTTCTATTAATGAGGTCGATTTACTGAATGTATTGGTTGGAGATAATGTTTTTGAATTTACCTATGTCCCAAAAGTTGATGGTAATGAGATTCCTTATGGTGGAGTTCGAATCATTAATGGAGGTCTATTAGGTGTAGCTACTTCTGCCAAAGTTTACGGAGCCTATGTTGATGAACGAATTCCAATTTCACAAGCAGGAGTTTGTGATTCAAATATCGCTATCGAAGGTGCTGAGATACAAGGGGATTTAGACGCACATTTGCTTTTAAATACGTCAACACAAGATGTGTTATATGGTGTTGAAGACGCAGGTTTAGGAGTCGCAACAGCACTTTCAGGAGTAGTTTATCCTTATTTAGCTGCAGATGCAATAGAAGATACTTCGAATGCTAATAATCCATTAAATGGGTCACCAGACTTTTCAACTGCAGCAATATTTAATACCTCAGTAGGTGCATTAAATAGGCAGACTTTAACAGTAAAGTTTAAAGAGATAGCAAGACCGGGAGATAAAGTTCGGATAACGATGAGTGCAGAAGGTGCACCAATTTTAGACTTAAATGTATTATCTAATTTTAGCATTCAACGTTATTTAGGTGATCAACCAATTGGAGATCCTGTTACAAATAATGACTTTTCTTTAATTAAATTGGATTTATTAAAATTGATAGCAGATCAATCTCAAAATAAATATGCCGTAATTTTAGATGGAATTGGAGCTTCTTTTGATCGCGTTGAATTAAGAATGGATAATGTCGTATCTGCAAATTTATTAGGTACAAGAACTTATGTTTACGACGTCTCTGTAATTCCTAATTTTGAGTTTGATGAAGATAAAACTGTTTTTTGTACATCAGCACCATTTCGAGTGGAAAAATTAGATCCATGTTCAGGATACGAACTGTCTTTTGCTTATGCAACATTAAGTAATACGGTTGATCCAATAACAGGTGAATATGATATTTTAGGATGGAACGACATTGCTAATTCAACACTACCTGAAATAGATGTAAATGATCCTCGTTATGATGAAGAGTTTCATCAATATCAATTGAGAAATTTATATTCAGAATATAGTGCTGTAGATAATTTATATTTAAAAGTAGTTACTAAACGTCAAGGATGTACTTATGGAGATACACAATATTTTAAAATAAAAATTAAAAATTGTAGTACAATTTCCAATCCTATGATACGTACTCGGTTATATAAATAATTTTTCAGAATAAGAATATAACAAGTAATAAGGCTATCCATTTCGGGTAGCCTTTCTTTTTTTGACTAATTTATTTCGCTTCGCGAAACCTTTCCCGAGTTCATTACCCAAAAGTAGCCGCTGCCCATTTGCTTGATTCAGCAAATCGTCACCGCCTAATCATGCCTTGTTGCGAAAATGCAAACCTCGCGCGCAATGAGTTTCCTTTTTTTAAAACTATAAACCGACAACAAAATTAAAGCTCTTGAAAACCACTTTTAATTTTCGTCAGTTCGCGTGAAACTCTAAGATTTTTGTATCGAGAACTTAGACGAATTTCCATCAACCTTCAACCGTCCAAAAAAAAGTATTGTATACACTCTACTGCCACTCTACTGCCACTATGTTGCCTTCATCTTGCCTTTATCCTGCCTTTAAGTAGGGAGTAAGCTGCAAGTACGAATTGAGGATATAGCTGATTTTCACGAAACTTAAATCAAAATTATGACTAAAAATATTAGTTCTATTTTTAAGTATCGTAGGATATTTTACTTTCATTTCAATATTGACTGGAACTCAAGGTTGGAAAAATATGTTTGATAGTCTAAAAAAATATAAAAGAAAATCCACTCGATTTTTATATGTTTTTATGGCCAATTATAATTTCAGGAATACTCTTATTTGTTAACGTAAAACTTTATTTGAATTTAAAATCACACAAAAAAAAATCCACAAACAATTCTAAATACGCAATTAATTATCATATTTAATTAGTTTATTTACAACAAGTAATGTTTGTTTTAACTTTTTATTTGGTTTTTATAGAAAGTTGCGTATATTCGAGAGTTAGCTGATATTTTTTCTAAAAAACTCTTATGAAAATTCATTTACTCCTAATATTAAGTCTTTTTATTTCCTGCAATAATTTTGAAAATAAGTTTTTTAAAGAATTAGAAGAAGCTAATAATAAATATGAAAAGACTAAAACTAAACAAATTTTTGACTTTTCTAAGATAACCAACTTTGATTGGGATTATTTTCAATATATAAGAGGTAATGAAAGTGTTCCTATATTTTCAAATGAAATCGAAAGAGATTTAAATTTAAATTTTAAGACAAAGGATCTAGATCTTAATAAAACAAGATTTTATTTTTATAAAGACAAAAAATTAATCAGAGAAATTGAAATTAACACTCCAGATTTTGAGACTCCCTATTTTACTTTTAAGTTTTGTAAAAGCAATAAAATATATAAATCAGAAAGTATATTTTACCTAACTAAAGTATCTGAAACTATTTTACAACCAAGCTGCAATCAATAAAAACATCAGCTAACATAGTATTTCGCGAAAAACGGGCTGAAAGTAAACTTTTATATCATAATTTTCCGCTCACAAAATTGCTTTTCTTAAAACAATACACTAATTTAGTTTTAATCAAGCAATTTGCTTGAACGGACGAACTTGAACTTCGTTCAAATTCTCTCCCGTTCTTCGCAAATACTCGGCTCGTTGGCTGTAATTATAACAAGCGACAGTGTTAAAACAATATTCTAAAATATGAAACAAAATCTTATACTCTTTTTATTTTTATTTATAGTAGTATTCTCAAACGCACAAGACAAAATTCCAAAAATATCAGGAACTGCTAAATTTTCAATCGAAAACGGAACCATTGATTGCGATATTATTTTAAGTGACTATTCTGATATAGGTAATTATCTTATCAGATTAAATAAAGGGTTAAATATCGTTAATATACAAAGTATAGAACCTAATAAATTTTTACTTGGTTATGAACGTGAATTAACAGATTCTTTACAAACATATGAGTCAGTTTCTTATTACTTTCCTGCTAGTACAAAAGGTGAAAAGTTCTTACCGAAAAAACTACGATTTAGATACGTTGGAAAATTCCCAGTTATAAATGATACCATTTCAGAAAATTACCAAAAGATAGATTGGAGGGGCAACATAGCTTTTATGAATGGATTACTTAGAATGGACGGTTATCAATCTGCTTGGTTTCCTACCTTGTATGATGTTGAGAACGATTTTCAATATGAACTTGTGAAATACGATATTGAAATAATTTGTGAAGATTGTGAGCAAATTTATCTCAATGGTTCAAAACCTTTGAATGTAAAAAAGGCACATTTTATAAGCGAGAGTCCAAGAGAACCTTATCTTTTTATTGGAAAATACGGCATTCAAGAAGCTAAAAACATTACCTTGCTTAATGCGAATTTTTCAGATATTCAAGTTGATGAATTTGATAAAATAAATGGAGAAATTGTAAACTTTTTGAGTTCATATACCAACATTCCATACAAAGAAAAAGTTCATTGGGTACAAGCTTATATGACAGCAAATGAAACAGGTTACTTTGCTTTTGCAAGTAATCCAACTTTTACAATTTGTGGAAATTCACCAAGTGATTTAAGAGCTACTTTTGACCAACAATTAAAAGGAGGCTTTTTATCTACAATTGTTCACGAATTGAGCCATTATTATTTTGGAACATTAAAAAAGTGCAACAATACATTAGAAAACTTGATTAATGAAGGTTTTGCTCAATTTTTAGCTTTTAAATACATAAGTCAATTTAAAGAAAATGATTATATAGAAAATGGGATAAGAGAAGGCTTGGAATGGATTGGAGACCCAAATTTTAAACATAAAGCAATGTTGGATTTTATTAAATTAGAAAACACAAATGACCGTCAAACTTATGCTTATGATTATCAAACCACAATTTTATTTAGTATTGAAAAAGAGATAGGTGACGAAAAAATGAAGCAATGGATTAGATTACTATTACAAAGAGAAGAGTGTATTTCTAACAAAGCTTTTTTTGAAACTACATTAAAGAAAGCTGTTAATAATAATGAGCTTTATAATAAGATTGTACAAAAATATTTAACTGGTGATTCAACTGTTGAAAATATGAAAATATTATGGGGAGAATAATAACTACAGCCAACAAGGGTAACTGTTGCACAACTCCAATTTTTATAAAAATTTAAAATATTTGACCTCGTTTAAGCCATTTTAAGCGAGGTTT
>NZ_JACALO010000046.1:0-19396 GCF_030328185.1 Empedobacter sp. 225-1
GAGTACGTTTGACATAATTGCTTCTTTCTTCCATAATAACGATTTCTTTTTTGTATCGCTATTTCAGGACGGGACAATCATAAAAATATAAAAAACCTCATCAAATGATGAGGTTTTTTGTTGCTTAAAAATTAAGCTTGATATTATATTTTGCATAGAAATTCTGAATGTGACCAACCGCCTCTTCTGCTGTATCAACCAAACGGAAAAGATCTAAATCTGTTTCAGAAATATAACCATCTGCAATCACTCGATCTCTAATCCAATCAAATAATCCAGACCAATATTCAGTACCAACCAAAACGATTGGGAAACGACCTGTTTTCTTTGTCTGAACTAAAGTTAATGCTTCAAACAGTTCATCTAATGTTCCGAAACCTCCTGGCATTACGATGAATCCTTGAGAATATTTTACAAACATCACTTTTCGAGCAAAGAAATAATCAAAATTTATTTCATATTCACGGTCAATATATTTGTTCAATTCTGTCTCGAAAGGCAATGTAATTCCTAAACCAACAGATGAGCCTCCTCCTTTTTGAGCACCTTTATTTGCAGCTTCCATAATTGCAGGTCCTCCTCCTGTAATAACACCAAAACCTATTTTAGTTAATTGATAGGCAATTTCCTCTGCTAATTGATAATAATGATTTTCTTTTGATGTACGTGCCGAACCAAAAATAGAAACACAAGGTCCAATTTTTGACATGGCTTCATAACCATTTACAAACTCTGCCATAATCTTGAACAATGCCCAAGAGTCATTTATTCTAATCTCGTTCCAATCTTTTGGTCGAAACGGAGATTGTATTCTATCTACTTCTTTTTCTTTATTTGTCATAGTATTTTAATAAAAAGAACCGTAACAAAAATGCTACGGTTCAATATACAAATTTATTGTTTGTTTCTGTTTAATCTCTGCTCATAAAAATTCTTAAAATATACCAGAATAGTAACATTAATGATGCAAATAACGACAATGCTGCTGCAACATATTGTTGTGTTCCGAACTCATATTTTAATTGGTGAGTGTTGTACAAAATTGCTCCACCAGCTAAGGCGCACATTCCAACTGAGAACCATAATCCTAGATCGAACCCGAATAACATTCCTGCAATAATCAATCCAATTGCTAAGAAAAATCCTATAGTTAATGCTCCTCGTAAAATAGAGAAATCTGCTTTTGTTAAAAATACAATAGCTGATAATCCTACAAATAATCCTCCTGTTACTACAGCTGCTTGTTTTATAACGTATGTTCCGCCATAATACAATGCGATGTAAAGCATTGGAACAAAAATTAAAGCTTCTGCAATTATATACAATAAGTAACCTAAGTATTGTTTTGATTTAGAAATCGAACCATAAGCCATTTTTTGTGCGACCCAAGTAATTCCCATAAATCCAGCCAATAGAATTAACCAAAGATATCCTGAGGTTAAACTTAACATAAAGCTGACTAAAGCTTCTGATTTCAACATCAAAGATTCGATTAATACAAATACTAAAACTCCTCCTGCAACATGTCCATAGGTATGTTTATAAAAATTTGCTCTTTCTGCACTCGTTGCTTCTGCAACCAATTGGTTTTGTTGATATACGTGTTGATCTTCCATATTTTTTTTAGGTAAAATTTTTGATAAATAATTAATGCTAAAATAATAAAATAAACTTATTTACTCGCTCACTATTTTTTGGTAATTTTTAATAGATTTAATCCAATCAATTAGTCCAATAATCGATAAAACTAACAAAACAATATACTGAAATGATGTAATCACAGCTCCTTTATGAATCATCAGTGGAATCATCACCAAATCACCAATTATCCAGAAATACCAGTTATCAATTTTTCGTCGCGCCATCATCCACATCCCAATCAAAAAGATGGCTGTTGTCGATGCATCTATAAAATCTATTTGAGTATAATGAAATTGACATTGATTGATAAAACTTGTGTCAAATCCATTCTGAATAACTGGACGGAAATAATAAATCGTCAGAATAAACAGAAAACTCAATGCAAACAAAATCGTTGCATACAAATATTCTTTTTTCGAAGCCCACGAAACATCGACATGTTTATGATCTTCTTCAAGATTTTTTTGCCACAAAATCCAACCATATATTGCCATCGATGTATAATAAAAATTGATTATTGTTTCGCCATACAATCCCCAATTAAAAAATAAATAGATAAAAATAAATGTCGAAATAATAGTGGTCGGATAAACCAATATATTACGTTTGTAAGTGTAATAAACTGAAATAATTCCAAATAAAGTTGCAATTATTTCAAGTAAAATATTCAGTGTAGAATAGGTTTTATAAGGAGCAAAGATGTAATCAATAAAATCGTTCATTCTTAAGTTGTGAGTTAAAATAATTCATTCTAAATCGTAAATCTAAATTCGTAATTATAATTTCTAACTTCAATCTATTCATAATCCAACACCCAAACCAAATAATGATCTTCAATCATTTTGTAGAACGCATGATATTTTCGAGATTTTACATCATCCGAAATCCAACAAATAAATTGTTTATTCTCTATTAATTCAAATTCTTCTGCACGATAATGATTCAGAAAATTCCAAAGATTTCCACCATTCAATTTGTACAAACCTTCTTTCATTCCCCAAATTACATGCAAATATTCAATTTCATGCTCTTGCGGAATCCAAGCGATTTCATCTGGACGCGCAAATTTGTGTTTAATGTTTAAAATTTTTCTTGGTCGAGCCAATTCAATATCTATCCCAATATTATATTCGCTCACGCCAACAGAAACCAATCCATAGGAATGCGTGATAGAAATTTCTTTATTTGTAGGTAAAAAAGGTTTTCCACGTTCGTCGTAATTTACATCGTAATCCAAGTCCAATTTCTTTAGACAAGCACGCAAGCCAAGATATTCCCGAGCTTGCTTAGGTCGTAGATTCGTATATTTTTCTATTCTATAATCCTCTAAATGAAGATATTCTAACAATTCTTCATTCGATTCTGTTACATTCCACGTAATAATGCGGGTATGTTTAAAATCGTTAATATAATCGATAACGGGCATTTTATTAATCGAAATTTGTTTGTAAATTTGTTCCTTATAAACTTTAAAAAAAAGTTAGTTAAATATATCAATTGATGGATACAAAAACGCAATACATTCCATACAAAGTTAAAGATATTTCTTTAGCTGAGTGGGGAAGAAAGGAAATTACGTTGGCTGAGGCAGAAATGCCTGGGTTAATGGCTATCCGTGAAGAGTATAAAGCTGCTCAACCTTTGAAAGGTGCTCGCATTGCAGGTTGTCTACACATGACAATCCAAACTGCAGTATTAATCGAAACGTTGGTTGCTTTAGGAGCTGATGTTACATGGTCGTCATGTAATATTTTCTCTACACAAGATCACGCTGCTGCTGCAATTGCTGCTGCTGGGATTCCTGTGTATGCTTGGAAAGGGATGAACGAAGAGGAATTCGATTGGTGTATCGAGCAAACATTATTTTTCGGAGAAGATCGCAAACCATTAAACATGATTTTGGATGATGGTGGAGATTTAACGAATATGGTGATTGATCGTTACCCAGAATTGGTTGCTGAGATCAAAGGATTATCAGAAGAAACAACTACGGGTGTACACCGTCTTTATGAAAGAATGGAGAAAGGTACATTGCCTATGCCTGCAATTAACGTAAATGATTCTGTAACAAAATCTAAATTCGACAACAAATACGGATGTCGCGAATCTGCAGTAGATGCTATTAAACGTGCTACTGACTTGATGATTGCTGGTAAACGTGTTGTAGTTTGTGGTTTTGGTGATGTTGGTAAAGGTACAGCGGCTTCTTTCCGTGGCGCTGGAGCAATTGTTACAGTAACAGAAATCGACCCTATTTGTGCTTTACAAGCATCGATGGAAGGTTACGAAGTAAAACGTTTAGATACAGTTGTTGCAAACGCTGATATCGTAATTACGACGACTGGTAACTTTGGAATTGTACGCGCAGAGCATTTCGAAAAAATGAAAGACAAAGTTGTTGTTTGTAACATTGGTCACTTCGATAACGAAATCGACATGGCTTGGTTAAACGCTACTTACGGATCTACAAAAGAAGAAATCAAACCTCAAGTTGACAAGTACAACATCAACGGAAACGATATTATCGTTTTAGCTGAAGGTCGTTTAGTAAACTTAGGATGTGCAACAGGTCACCCTTCTTTCGTGATGTCAAACTCTTTCTCTAACCAAACTTTAGCTCAAATCGAGTTGTGGACTAATTCATCAGCTTACGAAAATAAAGTATATACTTTACCGAAGCATTTAGATGAAAAAGTTGCAGAATTACACTTAGCTAAATTAGGAGTAGAATTAGAAGTTTTATCTCAAGAACAAGCAGAATACATTGGTGTAACGGTTGAAGGACCATATAAACCAGAATATTATAGATATTAATTAATTTTAATTTAGATTTTTATTTGAAGAAATAACACACTTAACTATATGCCCTCGCCCTGAACAAGCGAGGGCTTTTTTATGCATAGAAAATTAAGCTCAACAATTAATTCTAAAAAGATTATCTTTAAAATATTATTGAATAGTTTTTATTACTGATTATGATTAAAAAATACATACAGCTTGGATTTGTATTAATTGGAGGCACTTCACTTTTTGCACAAACAGATAAACCTTCGGAAATATTTTGGAAAAACCTCGAAAAACATTGCGGTAAAGCCTATGAAGGAAAATTAGCTGAACACATAAAACGTGATGATTTTGCTGGTAAAAAATTAACGATGCATGTTAAAAGCTGTTCAGAAAACGAAATAAAAATTCCGTTCAATGTGGGTGATAATTATTCACGTACATGGATTTTGACTAAAAAAGATGGAGTCATTACACTAAAACACGATCATCGTCACGAAAATGGAACTTCAGAGTCGGTAACTTTTTATGGTGGAACAAATACCAATTATGGTTTTAAAGATTTCCAGATGTTTCCTGCCGACCAAGAAACAGCAAGTCTTATAGATTATGCTTCAACAAATATTTGGTGGATTACACTTGATGACAAAACATTTAGTTACAATTTGCAAAAACCTGGTTCTAAAGTACCATTTAACGTTTACTTCGATTTAACAAATGAAATTGAAACACCACCCGCTCCTTGGGGTTGGGGAATACCACGATAAAAAAGAGCTGATTAGCTCTTTTTTATCGTTTAATTAATATATCTGTATTTATCGCTGGCGTTATTCCCAAAGGCGTTTTCTGCCATTTATCCGAATCTTTAGTTTTGTACAAACATTTTGCTAACAACGCTGCGCTAAGATATATTGGTGACTCAAGTTTTGTTAACAATTCTACTTTTATGTAGAAATTTCCTTTATGTTTAATATTATAATCTCTCAAATCATAAGTAAAAATATCATCCTGCTGACTTCCTTTTTTAACTACAATATTAAAAGGATTTTCTAATATCGTTTTATCTGGACGATTATCTAAATCACTAAATAAATCTACTTTTACAATAACAGAATCAACTTTTAATGGATAACTGAAATTAAAATTTATTCGTTGAAAAGTAAATTCTTTATTAGGTGCACTTATAGGGATAGCAATTTGTTTTATATATTTTGGTAAAGAATCTTTTTTAAAATTAATATCTGAATTCAAACCAACTTGTACAGTCTTAGTCTTAGTATCTGATCCAACTCTTTTTAATTTAAACTTAGATTTATCATACAAAATCGTTTCGTGCAATTCTATCGTATCTTTTTTATAATCTTGTGCATTTGCAAACGTTATAAAACATAAAATAAGGAAGTAAATTTTTGTCATCTATTTGGTTTTTAAATTATTATCAATTTTATAAAATATAGATGTTCAAAACTCCCAAAGGTTACACAACAACATGTTAAAGTTTTGTTTCAATTCTTAAGATTTAATCCATATTTGCATTCTTTTTTTGCATAAATTTAATAGATACAATCAGTTGAATGCTATTTAGATTTTACATCATCGTATTTTTATTCTTAAATTTCTTGCATATTCATGCACAAGAAAGTGGACTTATTTTATCCGAAAAGATTAAAAAAGAAAAAATTCATTTTCAATTTATCAAAAACTTAGTCATTGTTCCAGTAACATTCAATAATCAACCGATGAATTTTATCATTGATTCTGGTCTAAAAGAAACCATTTTATTTAGCCAATTTGATCAAACAATTGATAAAAAAGATATTCAAACTATTACACTAAAAGGTTTAGGAAAAGATGCGAAAGACACCAAGGGGTTTTATTCAAAGAATAATAAATTAGCCGTTGGCAATCATTATTTAGCTACTAATGCCAATATTATAATAATTCAAGACGAAAATTTTAATTTATTTTCTCGTTTAGGAATTGATGTTCATGGGATTATTGGTTCAGAATTTTTTAAGAATCATCCAATCGAAATTGATTATGCAAAACAAAAAATCACAATTTATGCGACGATAAAAGAGGTTAAAAAATTAAAGAAATATCAATCAAAAGCGTTAGAAATTAGCACAGAAAACAAACCGTTTACCTCAATTGATTTTTTTTATGAACGTGAATTTACTGATCAAAAAATGCTCATAGATATTGGTAACAGTGATGGGTTGTGGTTATTCAAGAATGAAATTAAAAATTTAGCTCCTTTAAACCATGCGTTTGATGATGAATTAGGAAAAGGATTCAATGGAATAATTAACGGTGAACGTGGCACAATTACGTCTGTAAATCTCGGAAAATATAAACTGCATTATCCTTTGATTGCTGTTCCTGATTATGAATCTATTCAATACATTAATCTCAAAAATAACCGAAAAGGATCTTTAGGGAATGAGGTTTTAAGACGTTTTTCAATTATTTTAGATTACCGAAATAAAACATTTTATTATAAATCGAACCGAAATTTTAGAGATGCTTTTCATTATAACAGAAGTGGTTTGACGATTATTCATGATGAGTTTGAATGGAAAAATGAAAAAGTTAATGTTGATTTTCAACAACGCTCAGCTTCCGAAACCAACACTTTTTCTCCTCAAAAAGTAAATTATCAAATCGTTATGAAACCTGTTTACAAAATAGAATCTGTTCGAAAAAATTCGAATGCAGATTTGATTGGTTTAAAAGCAAATGATCGATTAATCAAACTGAACGGAAAACATGTGAATAACATGAGTTTGAATGATATTGAAAATTTTATGAAACAAAATGAATTCCAAGAAATTTCGGTCGAAATCCTCAGAAATAATCAATCACTTGTTTACAAATTTGTCTTGGAAATTCCGTATTAAAAAAAAGAGTAACATATCGCTACTCTTCTAATTGGTTTAAAATCTCTTTAATTAATTTTAATCTACTACCATAATATATTACATACATGTAATATAAAAGCCCTCCTACAAATACAATTGAAAAAACAATTAATAATAATAACCAAATAAAAAACTTGGGATTAGAATTAAATGTTTCAGAAAAATTCATTAACTGTGCAAAATATTTTTCTGAATTCCCAAAAGAAAACAATATAAAATATAGTCCAATTCCATTTGGCGTAGCTATTATTGTTGTAATAAAATACGTATCTAAAGCATACTTTAGTTCATAATAAACTTTCAGTAACAACTCTTTCGACGAGTTAATTTCATAATCTTTTGAGATTTTATAAAAATGATAAAAACGTAAATATGTAACTATTGCTGCTATTAACAAATAAAAAATAAAGAAATAATAGAAAAATGTAACTACTCCATTAATCTTATATATTGGGACTATGGGTATCACGAAAAGGAAAGCAAATGAAATAATGGTTATTATTAACTCAGTTTTTATCTTTTTTCTTAAGTCTTCAAATATATTATTTGCTGTATTTAAATTTTTCAAATCCTTCTGAATCTTCACATCTTCTGAAGACTGATTATCCCATTGTTTTTGTAATTCATCAAAATTCATAGCCGTATTTTTTTATAATAATTTGTAGTTTATCTTTTGTACGATTCAGTTTTACGCGAGCATTTCCTTCAGTAATTCCTAAGTTTGCACCAATTTCTTTGTGACTTTGTCCTTCTAAAAAAAGAAAAATTAAGGCTTTTTCTACTTTATTTAATTCGTGAACAGCTTTGTAAAACAACTCAAGTTGCGTCTCTTTTTCGCGAGAATCTACCTCATCTACACGATCTATATTTTCTATAAATGTGTGAGTATCCGTCTTTTTCTTTTCTTTTTTGAAATAAGTTAAAGCCGTATTCAGTGAAACACGATACATCCAAGTCGAAAATTGTGAATTTCCCTCAAACCGTTCAAATGATTTCCACAACTGCAAAACAATTTCTTGCATCAAATCATTCTGATCATCAGCATCATCCATATACATCTTAGCGACTTTGTGCAAAATCCCTTTGTGTTGTTCGATTAATTCTAAGAAATAAGTCTGTTTTACCCTCAAAATTGTTATTTTATTTGTTTCAAAACAACTTGTTCGTTATCGACAAAAAGAATACAATTTATTCTGAAAAAATCTGAAAACAATCTAACTTTAATTTTCAACTTCTCTTTCGTCATTGTAAAAAGATGACCTTCTAAATTAGATGCAAATAGATTCTGCTTTAAATCTTGTAATTGTCCGTTTACAACTAATTTTTCTCCAGAAAACCAATTATTCTCAATTCTAATTACATTATGCTCAAAAGTTGCTTCCCAAATAGATTTCATCGCCAAATTATTTTAGTGTTTACAAGTTAGTAGACATAAAATAAAAACGTTACAGAATTTTTTGAGTTTTTAGCATTCCATTTCCAACCATATAGGCAAACTAAATTCTTCTAACAAATGAGCCAATTGATAATCTGTGTAGTTTTCTTTCGTTACCCAAGCCAGTTCTTCTATCTCAGAAGCAATTTTAAGCGTTTTTAACGACTTCAATTTCACATGAAAAACATTTGCATGTACTTCTGTGTTTTTCTCGTTAACGGCAACAGAAGTGTGTTGTCCTAAAAACGAAACATCGTGCAGTAAAATATCGATATTAATTTCCTCTAAAAATTCGCGCCGAAGTGTTGCTAATAATTCTTCACCTTTTTCGCGTTTGCCTCCAACCATCTGAAAAAATTTCGAATTCTTTTTTCGAACAGCAAGCATTCTACCCTCTGCATCTGTTACCAATGCATTGACCAAATATATATGATTCATGTTATGCGTTATGCGTTATGCGTTATGCGTTATGCGTTATGCAAAAGTAAACGTAGAAAAGTTTAGAGCAAAAAAAAGCTCCACAATAAATTGTGAAGCTATAAAAGTTGGCGATCCGGACGGGACTCGAACCCGCGACCACTTGCGTGACAGGCAAGTATTCTAACCAACTGAACTACCGGATCAGTCTGTTTTTTTTATTTATAATTTTCGTCGATCTAAAATAGAAAAAGAAATAGATGCGATCCGGACGGGACTCGAACCCGCGACCACTTGCGTGACAGGCAAGTATTCTAACCAACTGAACTACCGGATCAGAAAATTATAAATTAAATATATTTTTTATGAATTTTTATAAAAAATTGCGATCCGGACGGGACTCGAACCCGCGACCACTTGCGTGACAGGCAAGTATTCTAACCAGCTGAACTACCGGATCAGAAATTATAAAAAATATATTGTGTAAAAGAACGAAACTTTTTGCGATCCGGACGGGACTCGAACCCGCGACCACTTGCGTGACAGGCAAGTATTCTAACCAACTGAACTACCGGATCAAAATCTGTATTGATTTCGGATTGCAAATATAGGCGGTTTTCTGATAAAACCTAAACTTTTTTCTAAAAAAATCTCGGAAACTTTTCATCCGAGATTTTTTTATTTCATAATCAACGATTTAATCTATTATAAAATCGCATTTAATTTTTCTACTAATTGTTCTTTTGGAACAACTCCAACAACTTTATCTACAACTTCTCCGTCTTTGAAGAATAAAATTGTAGGAATGTTACGGATTCCGTATTTTGCAGCAACTTCTTGGTTTGTGTCTACATCAACTTTACCAATCACTGCTTTTCCTTGATATTCTGTAGCTAGCTCTTCCACAACTGGACCAACCATTCTACAAGGACCACACCAAACAGCCCAAAAATCAACCATTGCAGGTTTTCCTGACTCTATAATATCCGATGCAAATGATGCGTCTGTTACTTCTAATGCCATAATCTTATATTTTTTATCTAATCTTAAGTTTACAAATCTACATAAAATTTTATTGCAGAAAAATTCCTTTTATATTATCTGTCAATTACAAGATAAATGAAATGTATAATTAATTCAGTTTAAATGTAATCTCCTGTAATTCATCTAATTCTTTTAACAAATCTCGGCAAATATTTATTTTAATTTTACCTGCTGGCAAATCTAAATTATTCAAATAATCTTTTGGATCAATTAGTTGGATTTTCAATAATTTATCTCCTTGATATTTGTACATAATATCCGATAGTTTGGTAAAAGTTTCTTCCGAAAATGCTGGAACTTCAATCTTTACCGTCATTTTTTCGGCTTGTTTTTCTACAATTTCATTTAACAACAGAATATTCGTGATATTTTTATACACTCGCCCTTGCGTCACGTTTCCTTCTTTATCTTTGAATTCTTTTTTCGAGATATTCAATTTCAAATTCAAGAACATATTCTCTTGCATAAAGTGTCTATATTTCAAATAATCTCCTCCAAAAACCATAATATCCATGGAATCGGTATAATCACTGAACGTAAAAATACCAAATTCATTTCCATTTTTCGCAATTCGATGTTGAATATTTGACATCATTCCACAAATCGATACTTCTTTATTGACAAAATTATCCTCGTTTGCATTAATATCCGAAATACTACAATTGGAAGCCATTTTCAGCTCATGTTTGAAATCATCTAATGGATGAGAAGAAATATAAATCCCAACCACTTCTTTTTCTTTAGATAAACGTTGCAACATGTTCCATTTTTCGCAATCTGGTAGCATCGGCACTACATCTTCTATCACAGAATCGCCACCAAAATCGCCAAATAAAGAGGTTTGAGCAGAGTTTTTTTGCTCTTGGAAGTTTGCTCCGTATTTGATTAATTTTTCCAAATTAGTTGTCGTATTTTCGATATAAAAATAACGTCCACGATGAAATTCAAACGAATCAAAACCTCCAGCTAAAACTAAGTTTTCGATTGTTTTTTTGTTCACTGTTCGCAATTCGACACGTTTAACAAAATCGTATATATCTTTGAACGGACCATTTGCTTCACGTTCAGAAATTATCGAGTTTACTGCGGCTTGCCCAACACCTTTTACAGCTCCCATTCCAAAACGAATCTCGTAATTTTCGTTTACATTAAATTTTGTAATGGATTCGTTGATATCTGGTCCAAGTACAGCTAATCCCATTCGCTTACACTCTTCCATAAAGAAGGTCACTTGCTTGATATCATTCATATTATTTGAAAGAACAGCCGCCATATATTCTGCTGGATAATGTGCTTTCAGATAAGCTGTTTGATACGCTACCCATGCATAACATGTTGAATGCGATTTGTTGAATGCATACGATGCGAAGGCTTCCCAGTCTGTCCAAACTTTTTCTAAAATTTTCGGATCATGTCCTTTTTCAGACGCTTGTTCCACAAATTTTGGTTTCATTTTATCCAGAACTGCTTTTTGCTTTTTACCCATCGCTTTACGTAAAACATCGGCATCACCTTTGGAGAATCCTGCTAATTTCTGCGAAAGCAACATTACTTGCTCCTGATAAACAGTAATCCCGTAGGTTTCTGATAAATACTCTTCCATCGCATCCAAATCATAGGTAATCGGTTCCTCCCCATTTTTACGACGAACGAAAGACGGAATATATTCAATTGGACCTGGACGATACAGGGCGTTCATGGCGATTAAATCTGCAAAAACAGTTGGACGAAGATCCTTCATATATTTTTGCATTCCAGGCGACTCGTATTGAAAAACTCCAACTGTTTCACCTCGTTGGAAAAGCTCATATGTTTTTTCGTCATCAATCGGAATTTCATCAGGATCAATCTCGATTCCTGTTCTTGCCTTCACTAACTTAATCGTATCTTTAATCAACGTTAAGGTCTTCAACCCCAAGAAGTCCATCTTCAATAATCCGGCACTTTCTGCAACCGAGTTATCAAATTGAGTCACATATAAATCTGAATCTTTGGCAGTTGTTACAGGAACGAAATTGGTGATATCATCTGGCGTAATAATCACTCCACACGCGTGAATACCCGTATTACGTACAGAACCTTCTAAGATTTTAGCTTGTTGAATAGTTTCAGCAGCTAAATCAGTTCCGTTTGATAAACGCTTTAATTCACTTACCGCATCAAATTCTTCTGGTTTTAAGGATTCTTTTAAGGCATTATCATCTAAATTGAAAATCTTTGCCAATTTCATATTTGGAATTAAACCTGCTACACGATTGGCATCAAATAATGGTAAATCCAATACACGTGCTGTATCTTTTATCGAAGATTTAGCCGCCATTGTTCCGTATGTGATAATTTGCGCTACTTGATTTGCTCCATATTTATCAATCACATAATCCATTACCAATGATCGTCCTTCATCATCAAAGTCGATATCGATATCGGGCATAGATACACGGTCTGGATTTAAGAAACGCTCAAAAAGTAAATCGTATTTTATCGGATCTAAATTGGTAATCCATAAACAATAAGCAACTGCTGATCCTGCCGCCGAACCACGACCTGGACCAACCGATACGCCCATTTTACGAGCTGCTGCGATGAAATCTTGTACAATCAAGAAATAACCAGGATAACCTGTTTTTTCAATTGTGGCTAATTCGAAATCCAAGCGTTCTTTAATTTCGTCGGTCAATTCTGGGTAACGAATTTTTGCACCTTCGTAGGTTAAATGTTTTAAATAAGCATTCTCACCTCTTTTCCCTCCATCTTCATCATCTTCTGCGTGATGAAATTCTTCGGGAATATCAAATTTTGGAAGTAATACATCTCGATAAAGTGTGTATTCTTCTATCTTATCAACAATTTCTTGAATATTAATAATTGCTTCGGGAATGTCTTGAAATAATTGTTTCATTTCTGCTTCCGACTTAAAATAATATTCTTGATTTGGCAAACCAAAACGAAATCCACGACCACGACCAATAGGAGTCGATTGTTTCTCGGCATCTCGTACACACAACAAAATATCGTGGGCATTCGAATCGTCTTGGTTAATGTAATAGGTATTATTTGTTGCGACAACTTTTACATTGTGTTTGCGCGCAAAAGCAAGCAATGTTTGGTTGACACGATCTTCATCTTCTTGACCATGACGCATCAATTCGATGTAAAAATCATCACCAAATTGCTCTTTCCACCAAAGCAAGGCCTCTTCGGCTTGTTTTTCACCAAGATTCAAAATTTTATTTGGAACTTCACCTTGCAAATTTCCAGATAAAACAATCAAATCTTCTTTATATTCTTCAATAATCGCTTTATCAATACGAGGCACATAGTAAAAACCATCTGTATATGCTTTCGACGCCATTTTTGCTAAATGATGATAACCATTTTTATTCTTTGCAAAAACAACGATTTGATAACCATTATCTTTTTTTGATTTATCTAAATGATTCTCACAAACAAAAAATTCCGAACCAATAATAGGTGTTATTAACACTTCAGTTGGTTCTTTTCCTTCTGCAATTAATTCTTCATTCTTTTCTTTTGCTGCTTTGTTATGATTTTGTACTTCTGCATTAAAATGAAATGCTCCCATCATATTTCCATGATCGGTCATTGCAACCGCAGGCATTTTATTTTTTGAAGCTGCAGCTACTAAATCTTTAACAGAAATCGTTGATTGTAAAATTGAGAATTGTGTATGATTATGTAAATGTGCAAATTTTGCTTTCTCAAACTGCGCTAAAACTTCTTCTGAAATTTCAACTGCCTCATCACCTCCTTCTTCTTTCGCTTTTGCTTTTGCAATTTCTTGTGAAGCTTTCTTTAAATTGACATGATTTAATCCAATTGGTTGAATATTTGTTTGATTGATTTCATTAAATCGAACAAAATATTCATCTTCAACTTCTAATTCATTTTTTGTAAAAATACCTTTACGAATCAACTCAAAAAAACAACGTGTCGTTGCTTCCACATCCGCAGTTGCGTTGTGTGCTTCACCAAATGGAACACCAAAAAGATATTCATGCAATTCTGTTAACGTTGGTAATTTGTAACGACCACCACGACCACCAGGAAGTTTTAACAACTCTGCGGTAACTTCTGTACATGTATCCAAAACAGGTTTATCTGCTAAATTATTTTCATAATTCAGACGATAAAATTCGGCTCCCATAATGTTGATATCGAAACCTAAATTTTGTCCAACAATAAATTTAGCTTTACCTAAAACTTCATTGAATTTATCTAAAACTTCTTTTAATGGAACTCCTTTTTCGGTAGCTAAATCAGTTGAAATTCCGTGAATACGCTCAGAATCGTACGGAATATCAAAACCATCTGGACGAACCAAATAATCTTGATGTTCAATAATTTGCCCCATTTCATCGTGCAATTGCCAAGCGATTTGTATACATCGCGGCCAGTTGTCGGAATCAGAAATCGGTGCATTCCAATCTTTCGGAAGACCAGTTGTCTCTGTATCGTATATTAAGTACATTGAGTTTTCGTTTGAATCTGTAAATTTACGAAATCTTAAGAGAAGATTTTCTTAAGAAAAGTTAAGAATAAAACTCTATATTTAGTTTATGAATCAAGAAAAATACATTTTACGTAGAGTATTAGCTGCATTAATAGATTACACAATTATCATTTTTATTACTTTCTTTTATTTAAGAAACTTTGGAGAATTGAATAGTGAAGGAGCTTATTCTGTTAGTGGATTAAAAACTTTACCTATAATCATTTTTTGGTTCGTCTATTTTTGTGTTTTTGAAACAGTTCTAAATTCGACTTTTGGAAATTTAATTGTTGGATTGAAACCTATTGATATAAATACTAAAAAAAATGTTACAATTAAACAGTCTTTTCTTAGACATCTTGTCGATCCGATTGATATGATGTTTTTTGGATTAATTGGAATTATTCTGATTAAAAACTCTGAAACGAATCAAAGATTGGGCGATATTTTAGCAAAAACTAAAGTTGTTAAATCATAAAATAAAAAAAGATGAACTTAATTCAGTTCATCTTTTTCTAAAATTTCTTCCGACTCAAAACTCATTTTAAGTTTGATGAGTTCGTCTTTAATATTTTCGAGACGTTTTACAACATCTATTTCATCTTTTGTTTTGACCACTCCTTTTTTACCAATTGCTTGTTTTGCACCATCGAGCGTATACCCTTTTATTTTGACCAAATAATAAATATTCTTGAAACATTGGATATCATCTTTAGTAAATAATCGATTACCTTTTGCATTCTTTTTAGGCTGAATTATTTCAAATTCTTTTTCCCAAAAACGAATCAATGATGCATTTACATCAAAAGCTTTGGCTACTTCGCCTATCGAATAATAAAGTTTGTCAGGAAGGTCTACATTCATTATCAGCGTTTAATCCAAAGATAATGACATTTTTTTAGAGTTTTGATAAATTTTAATAAAATCGTCTGGATCAACGTCATTATAGAAATACATAATTGGATCTACAGGTTCTCCATTTTTGTGAATTTCGTAATGTAAATGCGCTCCTGTCGATAAACCTGTCGATCCTACATAACCAATCACATCACCTCTTTTCACTTTTTGTCCTCTACGAACTTTCGCACGTGTCATGTGAGCATACAAGCTTTCGTATCCATTTCCGTGTTTTAACACAACCATATTTCCATAACCCGAATTAAATTCAGATACTTTTACAGAACCATCTCCAGTTGCGTAAATTGGCGTTCCTGTAGCGGCAGCAAAGTCTAAACCTTTGTGCATTTTATTCACTTTTAAAATTGGATGAAAACGTGACCCAAAACCGGAAGCCAAACGATTTACATATTTATCTGCAACAGGTTTTAGAACTGGCATTGATGATAAATTCGCATCTTTTACACCCGCCAAACGAAAAACTTCGTCCAATGATTTTGATTCAGCTGCAATTTTTGCAACTAATTTTTCAATGTCTTCAGCTGTATAATTATCAATTTCATTATTTACAGAATCGATATTCTCATTGACACGCATATCATAAATCGTACGATAAATATTGCGATCTTTTTCTTCGATTTCTGTCAAGGCTTCTTCTACTTCTTTAAATTTTTTATGTAACTCTTGGTTTTCATTTTCCATTCTTTCCAGTTCAGCTAATAATTTGCTTTCGCTGTTTTTAAATTTCCCTGCTTTTGAAGCGAACTCAGAATCATTAAAATGATACCCAACCATACCAGCAGATATTGTCGATAAACATAAAAATAGTAAAACGTATAATGCTGTTTTAGGAGTTTTCTTCGCTCTTTTCTTCACCCAACTCATCAAAAATCTCACAGAATTATACTTATAGTTTTTATTTTCCATTACTTAACCAAGCTTTTATTATCTTTGTAAAACGTTTGCAAAGTAACGAATATTGTATGAGCAAACATGTTAATCAAATGATAAAAATAATTTAAATAAATGAAATCCAAAGATATAAGAAAAGAATTTTTGCATTTTTTTGAAACAAAAGGACACTCAATTGTCGACTCTGCACCTATTGTTTTGAAAGACGATCCGACATTAATGTTTAATAATTCGGGTATGGCACAATTCAAAGAATTCTTTTTAGGAAACGGAACTCCAAAAAGTAATCGTATCGCGGATACACAAAAATGTCTTCGTGTTTCTGGTAAACATAATGATTTGGACGATGTAGGAAAAGATACTTACCACCACACGATGTTCGAAATGTTAGGAAACTGGTCTTTTGGTGATTACTTCAAAAAAGAAGCAATTGCTTGGGCATGGGAATTACTAACAGAAAAATACGGAATTTCTAAAGATCAAATCTATGTAACTGTTTTTGAGGGTGACAAAGGTGATGGAACTTCTTTAGATGAAGAAGCATTAGAGCTTTGGAAACAACATATTGCGGAAGACCGAATTCTTTACGGAAATAAAAAAGATAATTTCTGGGAAATGGGTGATATTGGACCATGTGGACCTTGTTCTGAAATTCATATTGACATTCGACCAGAAGCAGATCGTTTAGCTGTTGATGGAAAATCTTTAGTTAATATGGATCATCCACAAGTAATCGAAATTTGGAACTTGGTATTTATGCAATATCAACGCAAAGCTGATAGCTCTTTAGAGTCTTTACCTGCTCGACATATCGATACAGGAATGGGATTTGAGCGTTTGGCAATGGTTTTACAAGGTAAATCATCTAACTACGACACTGATGTTTTCCAACCATTAATCCAAAAATTAGAAGAAATCTCTGGAGTAAAATATGATACAGCTGAAAAAACGGATATTGCAATTCGTGTTGTTGTAGACCATTTACGCGCTGTTTCTTTTGCAATTGCAGACGGACAATTACCTTCTAACACAGGTGCAGGATATGTTATACGCCGTATCTTACGTCGTGCTATTTCTTACGGATACCGTTTTTTAGGTCTTAACGAACCTTTTATCTATAAATTATATCCAATCTTGAAAGCTGAAATGGGTGAATTTTTCCCAGAATTAGTAAAACAAGAAACAATTGTAACAGGAGTTATTCGCGAAGAAGAGGCATCTTTCTTACGTACAATTGAACAAGGATTGAACAGATTAAATCAAATCATCGAGCAATTAGGAGATTCTAAAGTTGTACCTGGTGAT
This sequence comes from Empedobacter sp. 225-1, assembly GCF_030328185.1. Taxonomy (NCBI): domain Bacteria; kingdom Pseudomonadati; phylum Bacteroidota; class Flavobacteriia; order Flavobacteriales; family Weeksellaceae; genus Empedobacter; species Empedobacter sp. 225-1. The sequence goes on from NZ_JACALO010000046.1 coordinate 17,867, forward strand.
GTGGTATTCGAACTGTATGATACTTTCGGTTTCCCTGCAGATTTATCTCGTATTGTTGCAGAAGATCATGGCTTCACAATTGACGAAGCTGGATTTGATGTTGAAATGGCAAAGCAAAAAGAACGTTCGAAAAAAGCAACAGCTTTGGTAACGGATGACTGGGTTATTTTGGATAATGCAGGCAATGAAACTTCTATCGCTTATGATAACACAGAAGCTGAAGTAAAAATTACACGTTACAGAAAAGTAAAAAATAAAAAAGGAGAATTTTTTCAATTGGTATTCAACCAAACGCCTTTCTATGCAGAATCAGGAGGACAAATTGGTGATACTGGATCAATTTCTACGTTAAACGAAACGATAGAAATTATCGATACAAAAAAGGAAAACAATTTAGTTATTCATTTCGTTGAAACTTTACCAGAAAATGTAAATGCTACTTTTAATGCTAAATTAAATGTTGAAAAACGTAACGAAACAACTAAAAATCACTCCGCAACTCACTTAATGCACGAAGCGTTACGCGAAGTTTTAGGAACTCATGTTGAACAAAAAGGTTCTTATGTTGGTGATGATTATTTACGTTTTGACTTTTCTCATTTCTCTAAAATGACAGATGAAGAATTGGCAATTGTTGAACAAAAAGTAAATGATAAAATTGCAGATGCTTTACCATTAATCGAAAAAAGAGATTGTGATATCAACGAAGCTATCGCTGACGGAGCAATGGCATTATTCGGTGAAAAATACGGTGATAAAGTTCGTGTAATTCGTTTTGGTTCATCTATCGAGTTATGTGGTGGAACGCATGTAAAAAACACAGCTGATATTCGATTATTCAGAATTTTATCTGAATCTTCTACTGCAGCAGGTATTCGTCGTATCGAAGCAATTACATCTAACAAAGCAATCGAAGCGTACAAAGAGGCGGAGAAAAACTACAATGATGTTTTAGCTGCTCTTAAAACGAAAAATGATGCGGTAAAAGCTGTTCAACATTTATTGGATGAAAATGCTGAATTGAAAAAACAATTAGAATCTTTTGTTGCGCAACAAGCTGCGGCTGAAAAAGCAACTTGGAAAACAGCTGTTCAAACTATCAACGGCGTTAATTTCTTAGCTGTAAAAACAAACTTAGATACAAATGCTGCAAAACAAAATGCAATTGATTTAACAAAAGAAATCGAAAATGCATTTATAGTTGTGGGAACTAATGATACTGTAAAACCATCTATCACCATTTCGATTGCAAAAAATCTTGTGGATGAAAAAGGGTATAATGCAGGGCAAATTGTAAAAGAAATCGCAAAACACATCAACGGTGGTGGAGGTGGACAACCTTTCTTAGCTACTGCAGGTGGTAAAGAGGTTTCTGGATTGGATGCTGCTCTTAAACAAGCAGAAGATTTTGTAAAATAATCTTTTCCGAAAAATAGACTCAAAAAGCGACTTGTATTAGACTGCACCCAAAAGTTTGGACAGATTAAAAATTAATAATTATAAAAATGAGTTCGATATTGTATCGGGCTC
>NZ_JACALO010000047.1:0-18720 GCF_030328185.1 Empedobacter sp. 225-1
ATGCTACACCATATTTTACTTTTCTTGTCATAAAAAATGCCCCCAAAAGTGTCTAACTTTTTGGGGGCAGTGTATTTCCAGTAGCGCTTTTTTGTTTTGAAAACTATTTTAGTTATAAATCAATCTTAATTGATGAATTTATTTTTTGTAAATCTTGAATAAATTCGGTTTGATTTTTTGGTGAAATAATCACTGAGTCATATTTATTGTAGAATATTTCGATTCTATTTAATGACCATGCCGGAGAACTAATCATACTTTTCGTTTTTTTGATTTCAACTATTTTTTTAATGTCAATTTTAATATTCATCAAAAAACCAACTTTCACCACTAATTCTTCATTATTTACTATCTTATATGTTGTTGATAAATACATATAAATGATAAATAAAATAGTCAAAATACATACAACGATACCTATTTCATTTTGCTGAATAGAATTAAAAGAAATTCCAATGCCAACGAAAGAAAAAATTAGAAATAAGAATACGACTAAACTTACACTTAATCTCGATTGATATGTTTTAACATTCTCCTGCAACTCTCAAATTATTTCGCAAACTGAGCTGCTAATTTTTCTGCTTTTTTAGACTCTGAATAATCATAGAATCCTTCGCCCGATTTCACTCCTTTTTTACCTGCTGTTACCATGTTTACTAACAATGGACAAGGCGCATATTTAGGATTTTTGAATCCGTCGTACAACACTTCTAAAATTGATAAACAAACGTCTAAACCAATGAAATCAGCTAATTGCAATGGTCCCATTGGATGAGCCATACCTAATTTCATTACTTCGTCAATTTCTTTTACACCAGCAACACCTTCATACAACGAATAAATCGCTTCGTTAATCATAGGCATTAAAATACGATTCGCAATAAAACCAGGATAATCACTAACCTCGACAGGTGTTTTTCCTAATTTCTCTGACATTTCCATAATCGCTTTCGTAACATCATCTGTCGTATCGTATCCACGAATAATTTCGACCAATTTCATCATCGGAACTGGATTCATGAAATGCATTCCAATCACTTGTTTTGGACGACTTGTTACAGACGCAATTTTTGTAATTGAAATCGAAGAAGTATTCGATGCTAAAATTGCATTTGCAGGCGCAGCTTCATCAATTTGTTTGAAAATTTTTAATTTCAAATCTAAATTTTCTGTTGCAGCTTCTACAACTAAATCTGCATTTTTAACGGCTTCAACTGTATCTGTAAACGTTGTAATATTATTTAAAGTGGCTGTTTTATCAGCTTCAGAAATTTTTTCTTTTGCGATCATACGATCCAAATTCCCTTCGATAGTTTTCAATCCACGATCTAAACTATCTTGAGAAACGTCAACTAAATTTACGGCAAATCCTGATTGTGCAAAAACGTGAGCAATTCCATTCCCCATCGTTCCTGCTCCAATAACTGTAATGTTTTTCATTTTTTTGTATGTTTTATTTTTTATGTGTTTTATTCGCTTTTCGAAATTCGTTTTGCGTTTTGCGTTTTGCGAAATTCGTACTTCTAAATACTAACCTCGACTTATTCTTTTTCGATGGTTTGATTTTTGATGACTTGTTGCTCTTTTTCAAAATAAGCAATAATCTCCAACGCAACTTTTAATGCATTTCGTCCATCTTGTAATGATACTTTGATTGGTGTATCATTTTCGATAGAATCAGCAAAACTTTCCAATTCATCTAAAATGGCGTTATTTGGTAAAATTTCGGGATGTTCGAAACAAATTTCTCGACGATCACCTTTATCATTTTCCAAAATCATGGCATATTCGCTTGGATTTTCTGGTGCTTTGTGCATTTTAATAATCTCTGTTTTCTTTGTCAAGAAATCAATCGAAATATAAGCATTTCGTTGAAAAACACGCATTTTTCGCATATTTTTCATTGACATTCTACTTGTCGAAACATTTACCACACAACCATTTTCGAACTCAATTCGAGCATTTGCAATATCAGGTGTATCACTAATTACAGAAACGCCAGACGAATGAATAGATTTGATTTCCGATTTTACAATTGATAAAATCACATCCAAATCGTGAATCATTAAATCTAACACTACAGGAACATCTGTTCCACGCGGATTAAACTCTGCTAAACGATGCGTTTCGATAAATAATGGTTCTTCGATAAAAGGTGCAGCGGCAGTAAATGCAGGATTGAACCTTTCTACGTGTCCAACTTGCGCTTTCAGCCCTTTTTCATTTGTTAATTTTAATAAATGATCTGCTTCCTCTAACGTATGTGTAATTGGTTTTTCAACGAAAAAGTGTTTATTTTTTTCAATTACTTTCAATGCAACTTCATAATGCGATAAAGTTGGTGTTACAATATCAATAACATCAACAGCGTCAATCAATTCGTCCATCGAACTAAAAAACTTGTATCCAAATTCTGCTTCTACTTTCTTTCCATTTTCTTCAAAAGAATCAAAGAAGCCAATTAATTCGTATCTTTCCGATTGATTTAATAATTTTAAATGGATTTTTCCAAGGTGTCCAGCACCGATCACTCCTACTTTTAACATTTGGTAGATTTTGCCGTTAAAATTAATGAGAATAAGTTGTATTTAATGCATTTTTGTAAAATTTTTGGAATATGTCGGTAGACGATTTTAAACACAGAGGACGACGCAAAATGTTGGTTGATTTGTTGCGCTCAAAAGGAATTGAGGATGAGAACGTGTTGGAAGCAATCAATTTAGTTCCAAGACATTTATTTTTGGATAGTGCTTTCACTGAATTTGCTTATCGCGACGAAGCTTTTCCTATCGCAGCAGGACAAACCATTTCACATCCTTTTACAGTTGCTTTTCAAACGCAATTATTAGATATTCAGCCCAATGAAAAAGTATTAGAAATTGGAACAGGTTCTGGCTATCAGACTGCTGTTTTAGTTGCTTTAGGTGCAGAGGTTTTTACGATAGAACGTCAAAAAGATTTGTTTGATTTTTCGAAAATCATGTTGAAAAAAATCAATTTCGAGCCACGTTATCAAACGTATGGAGATGGCTACAAAGGTTTGCCTTCTTTTGCTCCTTTTGATAAAATTATTGTAACAGCTGGAGCGCCAGAGATTCCTGAAGAATTAAAAAAACAATTGAATATTGGTGGAATAATGGTGATTCCTGTAGGGGAACAATCTCAACGCATGATTGTCATTATGCGTTTATCAGAAAATCAATATGAATATTACGAATTTGGTGATTTCAAATTTGTACCGATGTTAGAAAGTCGGGATAAATAATAAAAAAATCCAACTCAATATTTGAGTTGGATTTTTTTATTATTTTATGTTGTTATTATTAAGGTTGAACACGAATAAATTCACCTGAAGCATTAAAGATTAAATCAAGATCATTTGTTAACTCAACTTCAAAGCCTTCATACGTTTTCTCTATTTGATTAATTTTCAAAGTAGGATAATTGGTGTTGATATACGACACAATTGAAGGCAATATAAAACCTGTTGGAATACTACGATTTCCTTCTGCTTCCACTTTTAACCAAGTTCCATTCTGATCAAAATCAATTTCATCTCTATTCACAAAATCAACCTCGTACATTGTTCCATCTATTTTGGCTGGACTATATTTCTCTATTCGTGCAATTTCAATTCCAGAAAAATACGTCGTTACAAAACTTCTACCTTCTTCGGGAAGTGTTTTTAATTCTACCGTTTGCGTTGTTGTTGTATCGTCATCATTATTACAAGATGTTGTTACCAATGCAAACATTGTAAATAAGGCTGTTCCTAAAAATATTTTTTTCATTATTATGTTTTTCTAATTAATCTTCTATTTTCTTAAAATTTCCGTTTTTATCAAATTTCACTTCCAAACCATTCGATAATTTTACTTCAAACCCATTACGATCTCGTTCAATTTTTGTGATTTTTGTGTTGGGAAAACTTCTCTTTACATAAGTAGAAATTTTAGCTGGTACAAAACCTGTCGGAATCGGATTTCTTTTTCCGTCAACTTCTTTCCAACTTCCATCGCTGTCAAATTCTATTTTTGTTCCATTCAACAAATACACTTTGTATTCTTTCGAGAAAAAATCATCTTCTAACATCGAAGAGCCAACTTGTTTTGAACCAAAATATTGGTTTACAAATTTTTGACCATCTTTTGGTACTTGATTATAATTAATTGGTTTATCTTGAGCAAATGATACCAAAGTAAAACCTAACATGATAATACTAAAAAACTTTTTCATTTTTGTTTGATTATTAAATTATAGAACAAAGTTGAGAAGTGAATTAGGAAAGATTTGGGAATAAATTATTTTTTCAAAATAAATTGATGAAAAGTTTCTTTGTATTGATAGTTTAACTTTAAATAATGTTGATTTTTTATAATCGTATCGACAATCGAAAGGCCTAATCCATTGCTTCCTTCACTTGCTCCTTGTTTATAGAAACGCTTGAAGATTAATTTTTCATTCAACGATTTTTCATTTCCAGTATTCGAAATTATCAATTGATTAAAATCACTTTCTATCTTCATCATCTTTTGTTCGTTGTTATGCTTAATAGCATTTCGAATTAAATTGGAAATTAAAATTTGCGCTAAATCCAAATTAAATTCTATGATAAAATCTTCTTTGAAATCAGTTTCTAATCTTATTTCTTCCACTTCTAAAATCGATTCATAATCTTCGAGCAAATCTTTTGTAAGCGCTGTAAAATTAACTTTTACATTGTTTTTATATTGATTATTATCTATTCGAGAAAGCATCAACAACGACTTGTTTAAGCTCACCATTCGCCAAAGGGTTTGTTTAGTTTCAACTAAATCTAATATCTCCTTCTCTGGAATATCTGGGCTTTCAATCAATAAATCAAGTTTATTCAAAGCTATTGTTAAAGGTGTTTGCAATTCGTGTGAAGCGTTTTCTATGAATAATTTTTGCGAATTAAAAACCTCTTCATTTCGATTCATCATGCGTTGAATTTCGTTCTGTAAAAAATAAAATTCCTTTACATTCGTATCGACAACCGTTGGTTTTTCATTATTCCCAACTTCATACTTTCTTAATTGCGTTATAATCTGATCAAATGGTTTGAATGCTTTTTTTAAACCGTAATGATTAATCAACAAAATACTGATTAAAATAAATACATAAAGAGCCAACAAAGAAATCGTTAAATCATAAATCAAATCATCTTCCTCTACTGTAGAAGTCCTAATTTCTAACGAATAGGGTTGATTATTTTTATCATAAAAACCTGTTCTCAAAACCCTGTATGGTTCCATATCTTCGTCATATTCCATGTAAACCATTTCATTTGAGAATCGATTTGTTTCATCGTATTGAGCTTGATCAATTTTTGTGATTCTGAATTGACTTAATCCAAATTCTGTTGTTTTCAACAAACTTTCATCAAGAAATACCTCCCGTAAAATTTCTATTTTTTGATTTTTTAAACCATCATCTACATTGTCATATACTTCATCCAAGATCAACGAACGAAATAAAAATGCCCAAATTGCAATAATAATTAACAACCAAAATGTTAGGTAACGAAAGGTGTAGTTTTTTAGTGATATTTTCATATTAAATCAACTTATAACCGATCCCATAAACTGCCTGCAAATCTGCTTCGGAATTCGCTTCTTTCAACTTTTTTCTTAGGTTTTTTATTTGAGAATAAATAAAATCCAAATTATCAGACATCTCGATATGATCGCCCCAAACGCTTTCTGCTAAAGTTGTTTTCTGAAAAACACGTTCGGGTCTCAACATAAAATAGTACAGTAAATCATATTCTTTTCTATTTAATTTTAACTCGACTTCGTTTACTTTCACCAACCGATCTTCAGGATAAATACGAATATTTTTATACGTTAAGATATCCTCTCCTTTCTGAAGTTTTTTGCGAAAAGCAACTTTTATTCGAGCCAATAATTCAGCAAAATGAAAAGGTTTTGCTAAATAATCATCCGCTCCAACCAACAAACCTTCCACTTTATCATCAACCGAATCCTTTGCTGATAAAATAATCACCGATGTTTCTTTTTGAAGTTTTTTTAATTCCTTTAGCAACGACATTCCATCTCCATCTGGAAGCATCATATCCAATAAAATACAATCATAATCAAACGAAATTATTTTATCTAAAGCTTGTTTATAATTGTCTGCACTTTCTACAATCATTTTTTCTTTTTCTAAAAATTCAACAATTGTTTCTTGCAGTTTTATTTCATCTTCAACGACTAAAATTTTCATAATTTGGGTTTAATTAATTCGTAAAAATAGAATGTAAAATAGGAAAGATTTAGGAAAACCATTACTTTTATTGTCATAAAGATAAGCTTTCAATTTTGAAAAAATATAGTTTTAAAAACGATTATAGCGAAGGTGCACATCCTTCAATTTTACAACGATTAGTCGAAACTAATACGATACAAAGTATTGGTTATGGTGAAGATGAGTTTTGTAATGAAGCACGAGAATTAATCCTTAAATACTTGAAAAAAGATTCGGCTATTCATTTTGTTTCTGGTGGAACGCAAGCTAATTTAATTGTGATTTCGTCTATTCTAAAACCTCACGAGTCTGTGATTGCAGCAGAAAGTGGACATATTGCGGTTCACGAAACTGGCGCAATAGAAGCAACAGGGCATAAGGTAAATACAATTGTGACAAATAATGGGAAAATTACGCCTGAACAAATTGCTGTTGTTTTGAATATGCATACAGACGAACATATGGTAAAACCAAAATTGGTTTACATCTCAAATTCTACCGAAGTCGGAAGTGTGTACACAAAAATAGAATTACAACATCTTTATAAATTTTGTCAAGAAAACAATTTGTATCTTTTTGTTGATGGTGCACGTTTGGCATCTGCTTTAACTTCTTCTAAATGCGATTTGACTTTGGAAGATATGGCGAATTATACTGATGTTTTTTATATCGGTGGCACGAAAAATGGTGCTCTTTTAGGGGAAGCAATAGTGATAAATAATTTAAAACTGAATGAAGATTTTCGTTATCATATCAAGCAGAAAGGTGGAATGTTAGCGAAAGGAAGATTGATTGGAATTCAGTTTTCGGAAATGTTTCGGGATAATTTATTTTTCGAAATGGGAAAACATGCCAACCAAATGGCCGAAAAATTAGCAAAAGGGATTTCAGCTAAAGGTTATGATTTTCTTACTGAACCATCTTCTAACCAAATCTTTCCTATTTTACCAAATATTGTTATCGAAAAATTACAGCAAGATTTTGATTTTTTTATTTGGGAAAAAATAGATGAAGAGAATTCTGCTATAAGATTAGTTACTTCATGGGTAACACTAGAAGAACAGGTCGATAATTTTATTCAAGCTGTATAGAAAAAAATATTTTCAATAAACATCAAATAAAAACTTCTTTTCAAAAAGTAGCTTTTATTTTTGCAGCATGAAACAAAAATTTAATCCTGAAGGTTGGAATCGAATTGAACATTTTAATATGTTCTCGAAAATGGATAATCCGTATGTCGGAATAGTTGCAGAGGTTGAATGCTCGAAAGCGTATCAATTTGCCAAAGCAAATCACGTTTCTTTTTTTGCCCTTTACTTATTTGCTTCTATGCAAGCTGAAAATAAAATCAATGAGTTTAAATTTCGATTAGAGAATAATGAAATTTTCGTGTACAATCAGTTAGATTGCGGAACAACAATTGGTCGAAAAGATGGAACTTTTGGTTTTGCATTCATGAATTTCACTGAAGATTTTGAAGATTTTAATGCGCAATTACAAGAACAAATAAAAAGTGTTGAACGTTGTGAAGGATTGCATATCAAAAACGAAGATATTACGGAAGGATTGGTGCGTCATTCTACTTTTCCTTGGTCGAGATTTACAGGTTTAACGCAACCAAGTAATTTTGAAACAGAAGAATCTATTCCTCGAATTATTTTCGGAAAAGCATACACACAAAATAATAAAATGTACATGCCTGTTTCGGTAGAAGCAAATCATGGTTTTGTAGATGGTTTTCATTTAGCGAATTATCTACAAGAGTTTGAAAACGAATTGAGTAAGTGTTAAAAAGAGGAATGTTAATATTCCTCTTTTTAATTTTCTTTTTCTAATTCGATTTCTTTTATTGCATCATTCATTAGATCAAATTCATAACCTTTGTATGCTAAATATGCTTTTACTTTATTTGTTTTTTTGAACGATTCGCGCTCAGAAGCTAATAATCTAAACTTTTTTCGAGTTAAATGCAGTAAATTATTCCAATATTTATCTAAATCGATTTCTTCTTTAAATGCTTTCTCAATTAATTTTTGATCAATCTGTCGAATTTTTAATTCTTGACGAAGACGATTTCTTCCCCACATTTTTTGATTGACTTTTCCACGGACAAAACTATGCACAAAACGTTCTTCATTTAGAAAACCATAATGAATAAGTTTAAAAATAATTTCATCTTTTGCTTCTGGAATCAAATCAAAATCGCGTAATTTTTTTTCTACTTCCCAATGACAACGATCTTGATAAAGACAATATTTTGCCATTTTATCTTTGATTTCATCAATTGTATAAATCTTTTTTGAATTGTCTTTGGAGAAGTTCATGGTACAAAGTTAGGGAATAAATTAGCCAATTCGAAAATGTATTAATTTGAAAACATTTAAGTTTGACAAGAAGTTTAAAGATTCTTCGACAGGATTAGAATGACAAACGTTAGATGTACGTTTAATAGTTAAGACACAAAGTTTCTTCTATTAAAACTAACTCAGAGTGCTAACTAAATGAGAACAAAACTAAAAATTGCGTTAGGGATTGCAGTGGAAATCCTTTGCTGAATAGCAAAGATTGCAACGAAAAGCCCGCCCGAAGGGAATGCCCAAAAAACAAAAAAACTGAACCATCGCTGATTCAGTTTTTAACATATGTTGATAAGTATAGACTTATGCTTTTTTTAACGCTTCGATGTACGCCGTAGGATTTTCTGCATTGAAAACTGCTGACCCCGCAACCAACGCATCTGCACCAGCCTCAACTAATTTTGATGCATTTTGAATACCAACTCCTCCGTCAATCTCGATGATAACATTTGCATTTGCTTCCGTAATCATTTGTTTTAATTTAGAAACTTTATTGTACGTGTTCTCGATGAATTTTTGTCCTCCAAAACCTGGGTTAACACTCATGATTAACACCAAATCTAAATCGTTAATTACATCTTCTAAAACTGAAACAGGCGTATGCGGATTGAGTGCCACACCGGCTTTCATTCCTTCTGCTTTTATCGCTTGTATTGTACGATGTAAGTGGGTACACGCCTCGTAATGCACGGTTAAAATATCTGCACCAACTTGTTTGAAAGTCGAAATGTAACGGTCTGGATCAACAATCATCAAATGCACATCAAGCACTTTGTTTGTTAATGAATTGATTTTATCGATAATTGGCATTCCATACGAGATGTTCGGAACAAAAACGCCGTCCATTACATCTAAATGAAACCATTCTGCTTGTGAATTATTAACCATTTCGATGTCTTTTGCTAAGTTTCCGAAATCGGCTGCTAAAATTGATGGTGCTACTATTGGCATACTTTTTTGTTTGTTGTTTGTATTTTGTGGTGCAAAGGTAAGGAAATAAAAAAATCGTTGAAAACTCAACGATTTATATTTTTTTAGAAATTATATCCAACTCGAAAACCTAAATCTAAGGCAACTCCAGTTGTCATTTCTTTCTTGCTTTTTCTACTATCATTTATTGTATCGTAATAGTAATAATGCTCATCTTGATAAAGAGAAAGTCCTAATCCTGTGTAAAACTCATAAAAAAAGTTTTGCGCAAAAGAACGTTTCAATCCATAATTAAATGTAATTGACCCCTGCGGATTCACTGTAACATTGTCTTTATTTGTACTCGTTAGCCAATCTGGAATAAAATCTCCTTTTAACGCAATGTAATTTCCTGAATTATTTTTTGTATTTTTTCCTTTAGAAATTCTTCGATTAAAATTATAATAATGGCGTCCTTCTAAGGCAAAACGAGTTGTAAAAATATAATCAAAATCACTACCTCCATAATATGAATCGCTCGAATAAGAAAATCCGCCCATATAATCTAAAGTTCCTACAGCTGTAAAATTATCGTTTAACGCTTTTTCGTATTGAATTCCAATTCCGATAAAACTGATATTTGCGTTAAATAAATCGGTTGCTTTTTCTTGTGCAAACAAAGAAGATGATAAGAGTAGAGTAAATAGTGTTTTTTTCATTTTTAGTGTTAATTTTCAAGACGAATATATTATTTTTTTAATACTTTAAAAATTATAACCGATTCTAAAACCTACATCAATAGAAGTTTCAGAAGAATTAATATTATAATACGCTTCATGACGCTCTTTATTTTCGCTTAAATAAGAAGTATTGAGTATTTTTTCTTGTGTAAATATAATTCCAGGTCCTCCATAAAACTCGAAGAAAAGATTTTTATTAAAAGATCTTCTTATTCCATAATTAAAAGCAACAATTCCTCTTTTTTCTAAAGTTTTACCATCATCATTAGTGGTAGTTAACCAATCTGGATAAATACTTCCTTTGAAAGCTAAGTAATTTGCACTATTATTTTTTGTGTTTTTTCCATTTGAAATACGCTTATCAAAATTATAATAATAACGTCCTTCCAAAGATAATTTTAACGTATAAAGACCTTTCAGATCAAAATCTAATACATGACCAACACTGTAAAAAACGCCCATATATTCCACGGTAGCTTGTCCTGTAAAATTATCATTAATAGCTTTTTCATATTGAGCACCAAAACCCATAAAATTAAGACTAAGCCCAACTAAATCTGTTGCTTTTTCTTGAGCAAAAAGAGAAGATGATAATAAGAAAGTAAATATTAGTTTTTTCATTTTCAGTGTTAATTAATTCAATACGAATATAACTGAAAAAATGATTCAGAAAAATTATTTTTAATCCAAGAAAACTCTATTGTCAATAAAGTTATAAGGTTCTTCGTCTTTCAATTCTTCGTTGATAATAAAATGAATCGAATCTTTTGACATAAAAATATAAGTATAAATATCTGCCATCTCATCAGAATCTCTAAACTCGTAATATTCATCACCAATCGTACACCAAACGCCTTCGTCTTCAGAAAAAGTTACACGATCATCACTGTGAATGGTCTTAAAGTTAACCGTCATTGTGCCGTCAGCTTTTCTATTGACCATCCAACTATTTGTTTCTCCTTTAAAAAATTTCCCATGATCAGTTCCAGACCAAATTCCAACGAATCTGTCATCTACATCCATAGATTTTATATACTCTTTCATTTGGTTTTGATCAGCTTTGTTCATCATGATTTTCTATATTAAAATTAGCTTAAAAGTAGCCAATCTATACTTCTTCTCATCTCAAAAAGACTTAATTTGCAGCTTGGGATAAAAACAACAAATTTATGGAAAATAATATGCTTAATCAACATCCAGCAGATATTGCCGAACAATTGACTGCACTGAACGTAAAGGAAAGAAATATAGCTTTTTATATGCTTTCTAATGATAAAGTGGATGTATTCTCCTATTTTGACCCTGATGTTCAATATGAAATTGTTAAAAGTTTAACTGACGAAGATTTAGCAGATGTTTTGAATAACTTAGATCCTGATGATAGAACTGAACTTTTTGAGAATTTTCCAGATGAGTTAATTAAACATTCAATCAATCTTTTGAATCCTGATGAACGCGCAATTGCATTGAGTCTAATTGGTTATCATGAAGATTCCATTGCTCGATTAATGACTCCAAATTATATTCAAGTAAAGGAACATTATACCGTAAAACAAGTTTTGGCACATATCAAAAAATATGGAAAAAAAGCCGAAACATTGACGTACATTTTTATTGTTGATGGTAAAAATAGATTAATTGATGATTTAAAAATCGGAGAAATCCTTTTAGCTGATGAAGAAACTAAAATGGAAGATTTGATAGATCATAATTTTGTTTCTATCACAACAACAACTCCTTTAGAAGAAGCTTTAGAGGTCTTTGATAAATACGATCGATCTGCGATGCCTATTGTTACAGAAAACAATGTGTTGGTTGGAATTGTCACATTTGATGATATTTTGGATCGAATGAAAATGAGGGATACAGAAGATATTCAGAAATTCGGAGGAATGGAAGAGCTGGATGTTTCGTATACAAAAACTCCTATTGTAGAATTAATAAAAAAAAGAGCTGGATGGTTAGTGATTCTTTTTATTGGAGAAATGTTTACTGCTTCTGCTATGAGCTATTACGATGATGAAATTGAAAAAGCTGTGGTGCTTGCTCTATTTGTTCCTTTGATTATTTCGAGTGGAGGTAATTCTGGTTCGCAAGCAGCTTCGCTGATTATTCGTGCGATGGCTTTGGGCGAATTGAAACTAAAAGACTGGTGGTATGTCATGAAAAAAGAATTTGCTTCGGGATTAATCTTAGGTGCAATCCTTGGTTTCGTTGGCTTCATTCGAATTTTTATTTGGCAAGAATTAGGTATTTACAGCTATGGAGAATATTGGCTGTATGTAGCTTTAACAGTAGCCTTATCTCTAATTGTCATTGTTTTATGGGGAACACTTTCTGGATCTTTAGTTCCATTTATTTTGAGAAAAATTGGATTTGATCCCGCAACAGCATCTTCGCCTTTTGTTGCTACATTAGTCGATGTTTCTGGATTAATTATTTACTTTACAATTGCCGCAATTTTATTAAGTGGAAAATTATTATAACGAAAAACTCCAACTAAATTTAGTTGGAGTTTTTAATTTATTTTTTTCTTGTATCAATAAATTCGTAATTATTATTATTCTGATTAAATGATAAATCAAAAACTTTAAATTTTATTTGATTTACATTCAAAACTTCAAATGTATAAACATCTGTCATTCCAGAATCTTCATGATACTCGTAAAACTTATTATCTTTTACCCACCATTTTCCTTTCTCAATATGATTTTCTGTTTTTCTTCCTTTCATTTTAGTTTTAAAATCTAAAACAAAAGTTCCATCAATATTTCGAGTCATTGTCCATTCTTTAGACACTCCTTCTATTTGATTATCCTTTTCCGAACCTTCCCAAATACCTACTAATCTAGCATCTTGAACACCATCTGAAGAGTCATGTGAAAAACCATTTATTTTATCGCTCATATTCATCAATTTCTGCATAGATTTTGCTTTGAATATAGAATATTGCTCTTCATAATAACTTGTTTGATCGGATGATTTTTCTTCATCAAATTTTTCTGATCGAAATCCTAAAACTTGTTTCTTCTTTTTAAGTTTAAAATTGACTTGATTTTGATTTATCTTATAAGAAAACTCGTCATTGTATTCTTCTCCAATTTCTGTATAAAGATCATTATTCGTGTTCCAATGTCCAACTTCTTTCGCATAGATCGAATCATTATTGTAAATCAACTCTAAAAATAATGTAAATGTTCCATCAGCTTTTCTATCAATAAAAGCATTTCCTTTTACAGGATCATTTTTTGTTGGATAGATTGTAGATTTCCAAAATCCAACTAAATTTTGATCAATTTTCTTTTGACCGAAAGAATAAGTTGAAAAAAGTATAAGAGTAAATAGTAAAATAAAGTTTCTCATAAAGTGTTTTAATATTTATAAAAAAAGCAGCTTATTTAGCTGCTTTCTTATGTTTTTATCGTCCAATATACGTTTTCAAGATTTTAGATCTTGACGTATGTTTTAAACGACGAATTGCTTTTTCTTTAATTTGACGAACTCGTTCTCTTGTTAAATCAAACGTTTCACCAATTTCTTCTAACGTCATCGGATGTTGACCGTTTAATCCGAAGTATAAACGAATTAAATCAGCTTCACGAGGTGTTAATGTTTGTAAAGCACGTTCAATCTCTACTCTTAAAGATTCGATCATCAACTGAACGTCTGGAGATGGAGATTCACCAATATTTAATACATCATATAAGTTAGAATCTTCTCCTTCTACTAATGGCGCATCCATTGAGACGTGACGACCAGAGTTTTTCATCGACTCTTTTACATCACCTTCAGACATATCCAATACTTCAGAAATTTCTTCCGCAGATGGAGCACGCTCATGTTCTTGCTCTAATAAAGCATACGCTTTATTAATTTTATTAATTGATCCAATTTTATTTAATGGTAAACGAACGATACGAGATTGCTCTGCTAATGCTTGTAAGATCGATTGACGAATCCACCAAACGGCATACGAGATAAATTTGAAACCACGCGTTTCGTCAAAACGTTGCGCAGCTTTAATCAAACCTAAGTTTCCTTCATTAATTAAATCTGGTAAACTTAATCCTTGATTTTGGTATTGTTTCGCAACAGAAACTACGAAACGTAAGTTTGCTTTTGTTAATTTTTCTAAGGCAACACGATCTCCTGCTTTGATACGTTGTGCTAACTCTACTTCCTCCTCCGCTGTAATCAAATCTACTTTACCAATCTCTTGTAAGTATTTATCCAACGACGCAGTTTCACGATTCGTTACCTGCTTTGTAATTTTAAGCTGTCTCATTTAACTAAAACCCTCCTATTATTAATGATTATTATCGATTTCTTTTGATGTTTTATCAACACCTCTATATATGTATACGCAGATAACAGAAAAAGGTTACAAAATATTGTAAATTATTTCATAATTAATGTCTTAAAACTTCGTAAATCATTTGTGCAGAGAGTTTCGCTGTGGAGTTATCAACATCAAAAAGCGAATTATACTCGACTAAATCAAAAATTTTGACTTTATTCGAATTCATTAAAACCTTCAAAATATATTTTACTTGAAAAGGAGTCAAACCATTAATTGTCGTTGCACTTACACCAGGTGAATAAGCTGCATCAAAAACATCCATATCCAATGACACATAAAGTGCATCATATTGTTGAATGATAATTTTTAGGTCTTCTAAAATTTTATTCAGATTTAAGTGTACTTCATCGGCCATGATAAACTTAACACCTAAGTTTTCTGCTCGATAAAATAATGCTTTCGTATTTCCCAATTCTTGAATACCAATTGGAATATAATTAAAATTCATTTCGTTTTGTTCGCAATACTTTGCCATTTCATAAAATGGTGTGCCAGAAGTAGATTGCGGATTTGGCGTTCTCAAATCAAAATGCGCATCAAGATTGATAATTCCAATATTTTGATGTGATTGTGCTAAAGCTAAAAAATCGCCCAAAGCTGTTTCGTGTCCACCGCCAATCACTATCGGAAAATGATTTTGTTTGATGATTTTATGAACTTGATTAACCTGTTCTTCTCTCGCAGTTTCTAAATCTTTGTCGTCGCAAACAATATTTCCAGTATCAAAAATAAAATCTGTTTCAGAAAAATGCAAAGGCAAATTGGCTAATGCTTTTCGAATGAAATCTGGTGAATTCTTTGCGCCAATTCGTCCTTTATTTCGTTCAACTCCTTCTTCTGAACAAAAACCAAGAATTACTTTTGGTTGAATGGATGCTGATTCAAATTTATCATAATCAGTGATGACTTGATGAATTCTTAAACCTAATTCTCCGTCTTCAGAATCAATTCTTCCTGTCCAATTTTCTTGATTAAATGGTGTTTTTTGCATGATTAATAAAATTTAGGTAAAGACAATTTATATTTCACAGTTACAATACGAATTGCAGCAATAATAGCTCCTGAGATAATAAAATTTATATTTCGATCTAATCCGAAACTATCAAAAACTAAATACATTATTCCACCTGCAATACATGCCATTGCGTAAATTTCTTTTACAAAAACTGTAGGTGTTCTGTTCATTAAAACATCTCGTAACATTCCGCCCATCACGGCTGTCATCATTCCCATCATCACAGCTATAAAATCATTTGCACCTAAAGAGTGTGCTTTTTCTAAACCTACTATTGTAAATAAAGCGATTCCTAATGTATCAAAAAGCATTAAAGTAATTCGTAAACGTGAAAAATACTTAAAAAATATTCCTGCTAATAAAATTCCTGCAAAAACGGCATAAATCACATTCATATCGCTAATCCAAACCAACGGATAACTATTCAAAAATAAATCGCGCAAGGTTCCTCCTCCAACAGCAGTTATAAAAGCAAAACAAGCGATTCCAAACCAATCGTGTTTTCGTCTTTCATCACCAGCTAAAGCACCTGAAATTGCGAATACAACAGTTCCGAATAATTCAAAAATGTATTGAATTTCCATGTATAAAAATTAATTTGCTAAGATAGTTAAAGGATTTTAATCTTCTTGTTAATGACTTTTGAACTTAGGCAAGGACAAATTGTATTTTACTGCAGCCAAACGAATAGCAACAATTGCTCCGCCAGAAATAAAGAAATTAACATTACGACTAATATCCAATTGCCATAAAATTAAATATATAATTGCACCACAAAGACATGCAAACGCATAAATTTCTTTTTTGAAAATTATTGGAACTTCGTTCAACATCATGTCGCGTATAACAGAACCAAATACCGCTGTAAACATTCCCATGACTGGTGCAATGACAGGATGTATCCCAAGATTTAAAGCTTTTTCTAAACCAACTATCGTAAACAACGCAATTCCCAACGTATCGAAAAGCATAAAGGTTTTGCGTAGATTGAGTAACGGTTTATAAAAAATTGCAGCCAGAATAACACCAATTGCAACAGCATATATAAGGTTAACATCTTTGATCCACATAATCTCTACAGAAAGCAAAATATCACGTACTGTTCCTCCTCCAATTGAAGTTAAGAATGCAATAAAGGTTACACCAAACCAATCGTTACCTGATTTTTCGTCTGCAGCTAAAGCGCCAGAAATCCCAAAAAAAAGTGTTCCAAATAATTCGAAAAAATATTGAATTTCCATTTCTATTGTTTTACATCATATTGAGTTAAAATATTCAAAAGAATCATTTTTCATTGTTAAAAATGATGTTTAAATATACAATCGAAAAATAAAAAAAGACTAACATAATTGTTAGTCTTTTTGATTGTATTAATAATAATTTGTTTTTTCTAACTCTTTCTCATCAATTGGATCTTCATCTAAATATCGTTCTAAACTATCATCCAATTCCTTCATCCAAGGTGTATGATGTTTTTCTGCTTTTGTTTGGTCCATAACAGATGTGAATGTTTTATCGCGATAAGTCAAAATATTTTCTTCT
Organism: Empedobacter sp. 225-1; assembly: GCF_030328185.1. NCBI lineage: Bacteria > Pseudomonadati > Bacteroidota > Flavobacteriia > Flavobacteriales > Weeksellaceae > Empedobacter > Empedobacter sp. 225-1. The sequence continues at coordinate 17,194 of NZ_JACALO010000047.1, forward strand.
TTATCTTTTAACCAAACTTTGAACATTTCGGCAACTTTATCCAAATCAAACATTGGATAATCTGTTAATTCAATCAAATCTTTAATATAATTTGTTTGAAAATCAACATGATCATCTGCTGAAATACATTTACTTTCATCTTCCATCCATTTTTGAATATCAGTCTGAATAGCTTCTTTAGAAGGTAAATTAATTCGACCTAAAATATAATCTCGTGCAAACCATGCTTGTGCATCAAACATATTGAATGTATAATATTGATCTTGCATTCCCAAAAATAACAATTGAGCGTTAACATCTGATATTACACCTTTATACATCCCTTCTGGATACAGACAATTTTTGGTTTTTAGACGTAAATTATCTGGTAAAAATGGAAACTTATGTTGATAACCTGTACACATGATAACAGAATCAAACTCTTTTACAGTTCCATTTTTAAAAAAAGCCTTTTTATCCTCAAAATGTGTTACCAAAGGTAATTCTTCTATCCCTTGTGGCCATTTACAATCAATCGGATTCGTACGATATGAAATCGTAACTGACTTAGTACCGTGTTTATAACATTGTACGGCAATATCTTCTGCAGAATAACTACTACCAATCAACAAGATATCTTGATCAATAAAAGGATCTGCACCACGAAAATCATGCGCATGCATTACATTTCCTGTGTAATTTTCTATTCCTTTAAAATAAGGCATATTTGGTGTAGAAAAATGCCCTGTTCCGACAACTAAATAATCAAAAAACTCTTCAAAAGTTTCATTTTTCTTTAAATCATCAAAAACAACACGAAATTGCTTCTTCTCTTCTACATAATCTACCCACCTTGCAACGGTATTAAACTGTATGTACTTTCGTGCATTACTTTGTTTAATCCTTCCTTGTATATAATCAAACAAAACTTCTCGCGGTGGATAAGAAGATATTGTTTGATCAAAATGCTCAGAAAACGTATAATCCGCAAATTCTAAACATTCTTTTGGTCCATTCGACCACAAATATTTATACATACTGCCGTGTAACGGCTCTCCGTATTTACCTACACCTGTACGCCAAGTGTAATTCCACATTCCTCCCCAGTTGTCTTGCTTCTCAAAACATTTAATTTCTGGAATTTTGTTACCTTTCTTTTCTTCCGACTCGAATGCTCTTAACATAGCTAAACCACTTGGTCCAGCACCGATAATGCCTACTTTTAAACCCATGAATTGTTTTTAATTAAACTTATATGAACTACTCAACTATCTCGCGATAGTAACTGATTATTTTGTCTGAAACGACCTGATATAGAATTTCAAAAATTCTATTTTATAATGAAAAAATAGAACGTGCAATAACCTGCACCAAATTAAGAGATAGAACATCTCTTGATGAATAAATCTTATTCAAAATTTTTTTAAAGATACGAAAAATTTAGCTAACAAACAAATAATCATATTCTCTGGGCGTTCCCTCGCCAACAAAATTATAATTAAATAGTAAAAAATTCCTACGCTCGGTCGGGCTATCCGCTGCAATCTT
>NZ_JACALO010000048.1:0-18352 GCF_030328185.1 Empedobacter sp. 225-1
AATGCTACACCATATTTTACTTTTCTTGTCATAAAAAATGCCCCCAAAAGTGTCTAACTTTTTGGGGGCAGTGTATATTGATTTCGCTTTTTTGTTTGGTATAAAATGTAAATCAATTCTACATACTTGTTGTAACTTATTGTTCCTTCTTGATTATTTGCTTTTAAGAATTGATTATTTAATTCTGAAAACGTATCACTTGCTTTTCCTTCATATTTTAAATAATGATTTAATTCTGCTTGACGATCAAGCTTGATTTTTGGATACATATTATTCAATTCCATTTTTACAAAATAAGGATCAGACTTGTAAATTGCACCCAAAAGCGTATAAATACTTTTATAATAAATAGAATAATTAATTTCGGGATTCTTCGATTTTGAGCCTAAATAATAAGCTAAAAAATTTGCTTCACTTTCTGATGCAAATCCCATTTGATGACCATATTCGTGAAAAAGAGTAGCAGGTTGTTTTAGATTTGTATTGTAACGATTCAGGTTTGCTTCAACTGTAAAAGGATTGTAATAGCCTAAAATCCCCATATAATTTTGCATTTTCGAAATCCAAGATAATTTGAAATGAACATTTTCTAACAATCGATAATTTTTCAACCATTTCAAATCTTTTATAGAAGATTGTAGTGAGTAAAATTCTTCATTATAATCATTGAGATTAGATTTAAACTGAATGGTTGTTGTAGAATCATTGTGTTCTATTTTATTACGGGCAATAATTGCTTTGTCTAATTCGATACAATAAATTTCTTTTAGAATTTTTGGTTGAATTGCAATTTCTTTTTGATGAAAAGTTAATGTGTCTTTTTTATACATAACTCCCCAAGCGAATATGTAAATAAAATAGAAGCTATTTACAAAAATCAATAGATGATAAATAGATTTTGAAGTTTCACGATTTTTGTAAAAAAAACTTCTAATCACTCTGAGTATAAGAAAGAAACCAAGAATACCAATCATTAAATAAAAAATATCACCTAATGGTAATTGAACAGAATTGGTCATTTTAGCTACAAAAGCAGATAGGGGGAATGTTATCCTTTGAACGATAAAATCAATGAAATTATCAGATAAGAATAGTACAGAAAAGAGAATAATTTGTGCAATTAATACTAAAAACGAAATGATGGTTTTATTCAACTTCTTTTGCATATTGATTGGCTATAAAACTAATATAAATTAATTGAAAAGTATGGTAAAGCATAATTGGAATCAAGTATATACCGATGTCACCAGAAAAAATAACTGCAGCAATTACCGAGCCATGAACCAACGATTTTTTGGTTGCACAAAATTGAATTGTAATATCATCTTCTCGATTAAAATTCATTTTTAGTGCGATCCATTTAGAAAAATTAAAAAACATAAAAAATAAAGTAACCACTACAACGAAAACAATTAAAAGAGGAATCAAGCCTAATTTGTCAAAAATTCCATCTAAAAATGTGTGACTAAAACTATTGTAGACAATTAAAATGATGGTTAACTTATCTAAGTTAGAAAATTGTTTTTTGTATTTATGATAGAAATTACCCAAAAAAGGTTGAGATAAAGCACCAATAATAACAGGTAAAATAATTTTTAGAACCAAATCTAAAAAAATTCCTAATAAATCAAATTCTCCATCACTTTTTGATAAAAATAAACTCATCCAAAGCGGTGTGATAATAATACCGATTAAACCAGAGATACTCGCATTAAAAATGGCACTGGGTATATTTCCTTTTGCAATAGAAACCATTACTACAGATGAAGAAACAGTACTTGGCAAAGCCGCAAGATAAAAAATAGCGACATAAAGTGTGAAATATGCAGGATAGTTCTTAATGAGTGGATAGAAACAAAGAACAAGTATTGGAAAAAATATAAACGTTATAGACTGGATTAATAAATGCATTTTCCAGTTGGACAAGTCCTTGAAAAAATCTTTCCAATTTAATTTTAACCCATAAAAAAAGAAAACTAAAATAATACCTATATCTATAATTGTATTAAGGTTAATATTGCTGTACGACCACAAACTAATATTTGGGTATATGTAAGCAACTAAAATAGCTATAAATAAAAAAAGGATAAAAGGATCAGGTAATTTGTTTAAAAATTTCAAAATCAATATAATTTAAGCAAAAATAATAAATAACTTTCAAAACATTTAACAAATAATTAATACTTTGATTTGGCGTAAAAGCAATATAAGATTAATTATTTGTAAATTGATGTACTTTTTTTATATATTTGTAGTAACAACACCTAAAATCTATCTTATGAATACATGTCTTCAATGTAACCAAACACTTTTTGGTCGCAAAGACAAAAAGTTTTGCAATGACTTTTGTCGAAATTCTTATAACAACAATCTGAACCGAGACAAAGTAGAGATTGTAAGAAATATTAATAATCGATTAAGAAAGAATAACCGAATTTTAAAATCTTTGTTAGAAGAAGGTATTCGTTCGGTGGATAAAAATGAACTTAGTCTAAGGAACTTTGATTTTAGATACATTACGAATGTTGATGAATCTAAAAATGGCACAATTTTTTATGTGTACGATGTTGGATATCAGAAATTAAACGAAGAAAATTATTTGTTATTTCAGGAATAAATTTTTATTTTTTTATTGAAAAAGCGCATTAATTATTTAATGCGTTTTTATTTTTTAAAAAATACGGTTTCTTTTAGAGTAGTCAGTACAATAACTTTCCAAAATACATTAACTTTGCGCCACGATGAAAAAAGATATCAATCAACTCGATTCAAAGGAATTTATCCTAATAAAAGGTGCAAAGTTGCACAATCTAAAGAATATTGATTTAGCGATACCAAAAAATAAATTGGTTGTGATTACTGGAATGTCTGGTTCTGGAAAATCTACGTTGGCTTTTGACACATTGTATGCAGAAGGTCAGCGTCGTTATGTTGAAAGTTTGTCGTCTTATGCGCGTCAATTTTTAGGAAAATTAGATAAACCACAAGTTGATTATATCAAAGGAATAGCTCCGGCGATTGCGATACAACAGAAAGTAAATTCAACCAATCCACGTTCTACAGTTGGTACAACAACAGAGATTTACGATTATTTGAAATTATTATATGCCCGAATTGGAAAAACATATTCACCGATTACAGGAGAATTAGTTCAGAAAGATTCGGTGACGGATGTTGTGGATTATTTGAAAACTTTTGAAGCCGAAACAAAATTTATTCTTCAAATTAAATTGGTTGTTCCAGAAGAACGTACGTTTTCTGAACATTTAAATATTCTTCAACAACAAGGGTTTACACGTTTAAGTGTAGATGGAAATCAAGTCAAAATTGAAGATTTAATTTCGTTTAACTTTGAGCCTCAACCCGAAAATGATGTTCATTTAGTCATTGATCGTATTGCATTACCTACAGAAGACGAAGAATCTTTTTATCATCGTTTGGCAGACTCTATCGAAACTGCTTTTTTCGAAGGAAAAGGAGACATTGCAGTTGTAAATATAGATCATAATTCAGTTAAATATTTTTCAAATAAATTCGAATCTGATGGCTTGATTTTTAATGAACCAAACATTCATTTCTTTAGTTTCAACAATCCTTATGGTGCTTGTCCAACTTGTGAAGGTTACGGGAAAGTAATTGGGATTGAAGAAAATCTTGTCGTACCAAATAAATCGTTATCTATTTACGAAGATGCGGTGGTTGCATGGAAAGGAGAGAAGATGAGCGAATGGAAAAATCATTTTATTAAGCAATCACAACAAGTCGACTTTCCTATTCACAAACCTTATTTTGAATTATCAGAAGAACAAAAAGAGTATTTGTGGCGAGGTGATTTGAATTGGGAAGGATTAGACGGTTTCTTTAAAATGGTTGAAGAAAACACCTATAAAATTCAATACCGTGTGATGTTGTCTCGTTACAGAGGAAAAACAACTTGTCCGACGTGTAAAGGAAAACGATTACGCAAAGAAACTAATTTTGTGAAAATTGCAGATAAATCAATCAGTGATTTAGTTGATTTACCGTTAAATGAATTGAATGATTTTTTTACAAGTATTCAATTTAATGAATATGATCAGCAAATCGCTGGTCGAATTATTTATGAAATAAAATCTCGTTTAACTTTCCTATTGGATGTTGGTTTAGAATATTTATCGCTCAACCGTGCGTCAAATACATTGTCTGGAGGAGAATCGCAACGTATCAATTTAGCAACTTCGTTAGGAAGCAGTTTGGTTGGATCGATGTACGTTTTAGACGAACCTTCGATTGGTTTACATTCGCGAGATACGGAAAAGTTTATCACGATTTTACATCGTTTACGTGATTTAGGAAATACAGTAATTGTGGTGGAACATGATGAAGATATCATGAAAGCTGCGGATTATATTATTGATATTGGTCCAGAAGCTGGAACAAATGGAGGAGAGGTCGTGTTTGAAGGAACTTATGACGAATTGATAAAAGCTGATACCTTGACATCTAAATATTTGAATGGGAAATTAGCAATTGAAGTTCCTAAGAACCGTTTAAATTCACCTAATTATTTGAAAATTATAGGTGCACGAGAAAATAATTTAAAGAATATTGATGTTAAATTTCCACTAAACGAATTAACTGTGATTACAGGAGTTTCTGGTTCAGGGAAATCAACGTTAATGAAAGATATTTTAGCACCAGCTGTTCAGCGTCATTTTGAAATCTATGGGAATAAAATTGGTGATTTTGACGATTTAGTTGGTGATTTGAAACAGTTAGAAGGAATCGAGTTAATTGATCAAAATCCAATTGGGAAATCATCGCGTTCAAACCCTGTGACTTATGTGAAAGCTTATGACGATATTCGAAATTTATTTGCATCACAAAAAGCGAGTAAAGTGATGGGATTTCAGCCCAAACATTTTTCGTTTAACGTAGATGGTGGACGTTGCGATGCTTGTAAAGGAGAAGGAACAATTACGATCGAAATGCAATTTATGGCGGATGTTGAGTTGGTTTGTGAAGATTGTCATGGAGAACGTTTCAAGAAAGAAATTTTAGAAGTTAAGTTTGAAGGAAAGTCAATTTCAGATATTTTGAATTTAACAATTGATGAAGCTATCGATTTTTTTGCAGCACATCAACAAAATAAAATTGTAGAGAAGTTAAAGCCTTTGCAAGATGTTGGTTTAGGTTACGTGAAGTTAGGTCAATCGTCGAATACGCTTTCAGGCGGAGAAGCGCAGCGTGTAAAATTGGCTTTTTTCTTGACAAAAGGAGAAACCACGAATAAAACCTTGTTTATTTTTGATGAACCGTCTACTGGTTTGCATTTTCATGATATTCAGAAATTAATCAAGGCTTTACGAGCATTGATTAATTTGGGACATTCAGTTTTTGTGATTGAGCACAATATGGATATTATTAAAGTTGCCGATTGGGTAATAGATCTTGGACCAGAAGGAGGGAAAAAAGGTGGTTTCTTAGTAGCAGAAGGAACACCAGAAGATATTGTAAAAGTAAAAGAATCGTATACAGCGCAATTCTTAAAAGAGAAATTATAACGAACAAAATGTATAAAACCGAGTATTAACTCGGTTTTTTATGGTGTAGTACATGTTGAATTATGATAAACAGGAAAATTGCATGAATTTGCAATAAAACACAATTCATTTGCTTTTTTATGCAAAGAAAGAGCGAGCTCAATTTGCGTTTCATCAGCAATAATAACTTCTGGAAATAAATTGACTACAATAATTTTTCCACTTCCATCTGCATTCACAACTAAAGTTGCTTCAGAATGATCAGTGTAAGAAATGACCTCAATTTTATGTTGAGCACAACAATATAAGTACGACATCATATGGCATGAAGTTAAACTACTTAATAACAAATCTTCGGGATTATATAAATTAGGATCTCCTTTGAAAGCTTTTGCTGCCGAAATTTCTAAATTAGGTTTTCCTTCAATCAAAATATGATGACTTTTACTATAAAATTTAGTAGTACGATCGGTTGAAGGTTCTTTCTTAATCCAATTTAATGCAACTTTAAATAAATGTTTCAAGATGTAATTTTTACCAAAAATAAACGATAAAAAAAACACAACCAAGAATCCTTCGTTGTGCTTTTATTAATAATGAATTATATTTAAAATAATAATTTATTTTGCTTGCTTATCAATTTCATTTTGAATGATTTTCCAATCATATAATTGAAAAGTTTTTCCATTGCTCATTGCGACAAAAAATCCTTTTGGAAATTTAGTTCCGAAATTAAAATTTACAGCATCAGCTCCATCACATTCTATTGTAGAAACTGGAATTTTAGCAATTAATTTGTGTTCATTCGGATTTGTAGGCTCTCCTTGTCTTTTATAAACATTAAAATAATTTGCTTGTTGATCAGAAATCAAGATGTAACCATCTTTAGCTGAGGTTTTGTAAATCGCAATACCTTCGTGATCTCGTTTAAAATCATTTTGTCCAAAAAAAGCTATTTCTTCGTTTCCTTTTTTAGGTTCAGCATAATATTTTCTAATTCCCGTTGTTTCATCTGCATAATAAATATACCCTAATTCTTCATCAACTGCGATTGCTTCAATTTCTTTTTTGCCAGAATAATTACCAAATTTTCGAACCAATGTAGTTGTAATTTGACCATTTTTTTCTTCAAGTAGATATTGATGGATATATTCGCCACTTGGCCCTTCTTTTCTTCCTACAATTGCATAGATTTTATTGTCTTTACTTTTGTATAATGCAATTCCCATTGGATCTCGTTGAGCTTCATTTTCAAATACATCAATTCCTCCATTGTCTATTAATTTGAAATCTGGTAAAGAAACAATTCTGATTTTGTTACTTGCACGTTCTGTCGTAACAGCAATATCAATTTCTTTTCCTTCAAAACTAAATCCGTAAGCGACATCTACATTATTTGGACGATTGAGTGGAGTAATTTTATGAATAATTTCACCATTAAGATTATAAGCATATAAACCTCCTGTATCTTCTTGTTTATCTGTTCCGATAATCATAGATTTTTCTGGATTTTTTTTATCAATCCAAATCGCAGGATCATCAGTGTCATTTGGTGTTTGTTGAGTTGTAACAGTTGGCTTTAATGCATTTTTTGGGATGGATGCTAATTTGGAAGATTCACACGAAAATATACTTCCAATTACTGATAAAGTGATGATTATTTTTTTCATACTATTTTATTTTAGAAATCAAATTTTAACCCCATTGTAAAACGTGGTTGATAATACTCAAGTTGTTTAGTTTGGTTTGATACGCCTTGGTAGTAACGTAATGGTTGATTGGTTAAATTATTTGCTTCTGCAAAAATTCGTAGGTTATTTGAAAATTTATAAGAAGCGTTTGCATCTATAAATAGTTGTTTGTCGTAATAACTATCTTCGAAAGCATTTCCTCCAATTTCGTCTAAATAAGCTGCCGTATAATTAAGAGAAACTCTTGCTGTAAATTTTTTATTCTCAAAAGATAATGATCCATTAAACATATGTGGAGCTGTTTTTGGTAAATCAAGATCTTCTCTCAAATCACCGTCTTCATTTGTTATTCCTTTGGCTTTAGAATCGGTGTATGTATAATTTAAATACACACCAAGATGTTTGAAAAATTCTCCTGGAATAAAATCTAATTGACGCTGAAAAGCTATTTCGAAGCCATAAACATTTACATGATCTCCGTTGCGCGCTTGAGTCATTTTCCAATTTTCACCGGTAGGAATTGGATTAGCAATATCAGGAAATAATGCATTAAAATTACTGCTTGTAAATGTATTGTTTTTATATGTGTATATAAAATCATTTAATTTTTTATAAAAGAATCCTCCCGAAACAATTCCAATATTTTCAAAATAATTTTCTAACATTAAATCGTAATTCATTGCATAAGTAGCTTTTAAATCAGGATTTCCTGCGTATAATTCAGAATCTTCTTTTAAAACGCTTACATATGGTGCTAAACTATAATAATTGGGACGAGCCAAACTCGTTGTAAATGCAGCTCTAAGAATAAAATCATTTGTGAATTTATGTTTCAAAGAAATACTTGGAAGTATGTTTGTATAATCATTTTTATGATTAATTTCTCCGATTAAATCTTCTTCATCTTGAACATAATTACCCGTATATTCGATAGACGTATTTTCTACTCGAACTCCAAGTATTACAGAAGTCATCGTAGATAAATCTTGATCCCAACGAATATATCCAGCCGAAATATTTTCTTTTGCTTTATAATTTGACGCTAAAAATTCAGACGGTTCTAAATTAGCATTAAATAATGATGGATTAGAAAGTGCTAAATTTCCTAAATTTTGATTCGAGTAAAAATAGCCAGCTTGATATTTTGAACCTGGGTTAAATTTAGAACTGCTCCAATCTACCGGATTTTGAGAATTTAAATTCCCCAAACCATCTATACTTTCGTATGAATAATAAATATTGTTTCGTTCTTTATTTTTTAAACGTAAACGCCCACCAAAACGTAAACGCCCTTTTTGGTTATCGATTACACTAAAAGGAACTCGGAAATTTAATTTCGCTCCAAATTCTTTTTCACTTGTATAATCATGTTGTTCAGACAAAGTTCCGACTTTGTATTTAGATAAATCTTCTGTAGATGTTGTAGAAACTAATGGATAGTTTGGATCGGATAAATCTTCTGTAAAACTAACGTTTTTTGCTCTGTAATCAGTATAACGCTCATTTGGTCTATCTTCGCTTGCTTTAGAAAAAGTTACCGCCCAATCCATATCAATTTTTGGAGATAACAAATGTTCTCCTTTTAAAGAAATATTATAAACTCTTTGATCTTCTAATCGTGCATTTTTATTGCGATTATTATTAATACCTCCTTTAGTCTCTCTTCTTATACTTCCTTTGTAATTGTTTGTTTTTTCGTCGTATTCTAAGTCTTTATATGTTACTCTATATCTGTTTTCTCTATCATCTCGCCAATTATAGATAGCAGATAAATCTATTCTATTGTTTTCATTGAATTGATAATCAGAAGATAAAGAAATACTTCTTCTTACACGTTGAATATCATATTTTCGAATCTGAAATTCAGACAAATAAGTTTTATCGCCATCTTTTTCCCAAACTGCCTCAATATTATCTGAACCAAAATTCTGAACTTGGTAACTTGCAGAAGCAACAACCCCTAACTTTTTATCAAAAAATCTATTTCCATATAAAAAAGCAGAATTGTATAATCCTTTTTCACGAATTGGAGCGTATCCTCCTGAAGCTGTAATAGAAATTCGCTCTTTATTTGGAACTGCACGTGTTATCAAATTCACAGCTCCACCAATTGCATCGGCATCCATGTCAGGCGTCAAAGTTTTATTTACTTCGATTGTAGATATCATTTCCGAAGGAATCAAATCCATTTGTACGTTACGGTTACCACCCTCTGCAGAAGGAATACGATCTCCGTTTAACATAACAGAATTTAATTCAGGTGAAAGACCTCTAATAATTATATTACGTGCTTCTCCTTGATCATTTTGCATTGTAATACCTGAAACACGTTTTAAAGCATCTCCAATATTAGAATCTGGAAAACGACCAACTTGATCAGAAGAAATAATATTTGTAATATTTCCATTGTTTTTCTGTTGATTTAATGCTTTTGCTTGACCTTTCAAAAAATCACCGATTACGACAACTTCATTTAATTCTCTACTTTCAGCATCTAAAGAGAAATTGATTACTGCAGTTTTATTTTCTGAAACTTCTATTTGTTTAGATATAGTTTCATAACCTAAATAATCAATATAAACAATGTATGTACCCGGATTTAGGTTTAGGAATTGATAATTTCCATTTTGATCAGAAATTGTGTATTTGTTTGTGTTTTCAATTCGTAGCCTAGCTCCTGGTAGAGAAAATTGATCAGTAGCATCAATAATTTTTCCAGAAATCACACCATTTTGAGCCAAAACCATAGGTCCTAACACAAGTAATGTGAGTTTTAATAAATGTTTCATGGTTCAATAATTTCAACAAAAGTACATTTGCAATATATCCTAATTGTTAAATCATCATTATGAAATATTTAACATTTCAGAAATAGTTTTTTTAATGATTGATCTAAATTATTCAATCTTTTATTTTAGAAAAATAGTGCGTAATTCGACATATAATCTACTTTTTTACTAATTATAGCTGGTTTCAAATGGTTACTTTTGTATCGATTATAATTAAACAAAATGTCTTTTTCTAGCTTTATCAATACCAATCAAAAACTTAATATAAAAAATGAAATTTTAGCAGGGTTAACTGTTGCAATGACCATGATTCCAGAATCGCTCTCTTTTGCTATTTTAGCAGGTTTATCACCTTTAATTGGTCTTTATGGAGCCTTTATTATGGGAATTGTAACTTCAATTTTTGGAGGTCGACCAGCAATGGTTTCAGGAGGAGCAGGAGCGACGGTTATTACGCTAATTGCCTTAAATGCGACTTATGGTGAACAATATATTTTTGCAGCAGTAGCATTGGCAGGTGTTTTTCAACTAATAGTGGGTATTTTTAAACTTGGAAGATTTGTTCGTTTAATTCCTCAACCTGTTATGTATGGTTTTCTAAACGGTTTGGCAATCGTGATCTTTATGTCACAAATCGAACAATTCAAATCAACATCAGAAGGGGGTACGCATTGGTTATCAGGCACATCTCTTTATATAATGTTAGGATTAACGTTTATCACCATTTTAATTGTTTACTTTTTTCCGAAAATAACTAAAGTAATTCCTGCTTCATTGGTTGCAATTCTGATCACTTTTTTGTTGGTTTTAGGTTTTCAAATTGATACTAAAACGGTAGGTGATATAGCAACCATCAAAGGAGAATTACCTGTTTTTCATATTCCAAGTGTTCCATTAACTTTAGAAACCTTTAAGATTATTTTACCGTATTCGATTATTATGGGATCGGTAGGATTGATAGAAACTTTACTTACACTAACGTTAGTTGATGAGGTGACAGAAAGCAAAGGGAACTCGAATAAAGAATGCATGGCGCAAGGTGTTGCTAATATGACCAATGGATTTTTTGGAGGGATGGGGGGATGCGCAATGATTGCACAAACTTTTGTCAATCTTGATGCAGGTTCACGATCTCGACTTGGCCCAGCAATAGGAGCAATAACAATCTTGGTTATTATTTTGGTTGGAGCGCCAATTATAGAAAAAATTCCGATGGCAGCTTTAGTTGGCGTGATGATGATGGTAGCAATTTCAACATTTAAATGGGGATTTTTTAAATTAATTACAAAAATGCCTAAATCAGATATTTTTGTAAGTGTTTTAGTTGCACTTATAACTGTTGTTCTTCATAATCTTGCTTTAGCTGTTTTTGTTGGAGTCATTGTTTCTGCTTTGGTTTTTGCTTGGGATAATGCGAAACGAATAAGAGCCAGAAAATCTATCGATGACAATGGTCGTAAAATTTATGAAATATATGGTCCACTTTTCTTTGGTTCTGCATCTACTTTTTTAGATAAATTTGATATCATAAATGATCCAAATGAAATTGTTATTGATTTGAAAGAGAGTAGAATAGTAGATATGAGTGCAATAAATTCTTTAAATACAATTACTTTTAAATATACACAACAAAATAAAAAAGTTATTTTGCGTCATTTAAGCAAAGATTCTATATTACTATTAGATCAAGCGAAAGGTGTGATAGAAGTTAATATAGAAGAAGATCCAACGTACAAAGTGATGCCGAAATAAAAAGACAGCTTTATAAAAGCTGTCAGATGTTATAAATATCGTTCGTTAATTACATTCATATGGTGAATAGAATGACCAGCCATTACAAAACCAATTTTTTCGACAGAAAATTCTCGATCACCAACTTTTCCAATCCTATTTAAGGTTTCATCGTCAAAAGATTTGAATTGAAAATACGTAGCTTTCATCAAATTCGTCCATTCTTTGATCAATTCTTCTGGTTTTCGACTTTTTGCGTTAGAAGTCAAAACGTAGGCATTTTCATCAAAAAAAATTAATGTCTGAGCATCTTCTCTCGCAATATGCTGAGCACGATATGAAAAAATACGTTCACAATCAATGCAATGTTGTATCATTTCCTTTATTGTCCATTTTTCCTCAGCATAAGCATAATCCCACTTATTTAATTCGGTAACAATTGTTAAGGTTTTTTTGATATCAGCAATTCTTGTTTGTAAAGCATCTACGACTTCTATTCCATCATAAATAGAAGTATAATTTTCATGGTTTATTGTATTCATTTTTTTGTAATTTTTTACAATTTAAGCATTATTAAAATGACTTATTTTAAGTATTTGTTAAAATTTATGCTACATTTTTTTGAAATTAATTTTAAATCTAATAAAAAAATAAGATTCTTATAGATATCTAAAATCTTGCATTTGATAAGTTTCTTTTCCGAAAAAACGTTGCTATGTTTGAGAGTAAAGTAATTTTTAAAATAAAGAATATAAATAGATGATAGCGAACTTATCATACTCAAGCGGTGCTTCTAAATATCCTCTATTGGGAGAAACAATTGGAGAAAATTTACGCAATACTGTCGCAAAATATCCTCAGCAAGAGGCATTGGTTTGCGTTGATCAAAATTACCGTGCGACCTATACAGAGTTTTATTCTCAAACAGAACAAATTGCTAAATCATTAATTGCAATTGGCCTAAAAAAAGGTGATCGTGTTGGAATTTGGGCACCTAATCGCGCCGAATGGACATTATTGCAGTATGCAACTGCTCGTGTCGGAATGATTCTCGTTAACCTTAATCCTGCATACAGAGAAAATGAACTTGAATTTGTTTTAAATCAAGCCGAAATTTCAGCTGTTTTTGCAGCTTTAAGTTTCAAATCAAGTCAATATAAAATCATGTTGAACAATGTGAAGCAAAATGCTAAAATGTTAGAACATATTATCATTTTTGAAGAAAATTGGAATGATTTTTTAGAACAAGGTGAAGAAATATCAACATCCGAAATTCATCAAATCGAACAATCCGTACAGTTTGATGATGCAGTTAATATTCAGTATACTTCTGGGACAACAGGTTTTCCGAAAGGTGTTACTCTAACACATCATAATTTATTGAATAATGGTTTCTTTATTGGAATACGATTAAATTATACACATTTAGATCGTGTATGTATACCAGTTCCTTTTTATCATTGTTTTGGAATGGTTATCGGAAATATGGCTTGTACTTCTCATGGTGCCTGTATGGTCATCCCATCTGAAAGTTTTGATCCAGAAAAAACGCTAAATGCTGTAGAAATAGAGAAATGTACTTCTCTTTATGGAGTTCCTACGATGTTTATAGCGGAATTGGAATTGCCAAATTTTGATCGTTTTGATTTATCTTCTTTAAGAACTGGCGTAATGGCAGGATCGCCTTGTCCAATTGAAATCATGAAGAAAGTTCAATCTAAAATGAATATGAAAGAAGTATCAATTTGTTATGGAATGACGGAAACTTCTCCTGTTTCGACCCAAACAATTATCGGTACTCCTTTAGAAAAACAAGTTTCAACGGTTGGTACAGTTCAAGACCATTTAGAAATTAAAATTATTGATCCGCAAACAGGTGAAATATTACCACGTGGCATTGCTGGTGAATTTTGCACTAGAGGTTATTCAGTTATGCAAAAATATTGGAATAATCCAGAAGCAACAGCTCAAGTGATAGATGAAAATAACTGGTTGCATACCGGAGATTTAGCGACGATGGATGTCGATGGTTATATTAATATTACAGGAAGAATTAAAGATATTATTATTAGAGGTGGTGAAAATATTTCACCTAAGGAGATCGAAGACTTTTTGTATGAACACGAAGCAATTTCGGATGTTCAAATTATTGGAGTTCCAAGTATTAAATATGGTGAAGAAGTGATGGCATGGGTAAAAGTGAAAGAAGGTATAACAGTAACAGAAGATGAACTAAAAGAATACTGTTTATCAATTGCACATTTTAAACGTCCAAAATTTTGGAAATTTGTAACTGAATTTCCAATGACAATATCTGGTAAAATCAGAAAAATAGAAATGCGTGAAGTCTCAATTCGAGAATTAAACTTAGAAACCGCTCAAAAAGTAAAAACATCTTAAAAATCATTAAAAAGAAATAAAAGTAGACTCAAGAATAATAATTTCAGTTATCTTTGAGTCTATTTAATTTTGTATAAAAATAAACGATATTAACGATGTCAAATATCTTATTAATCGAGGATGAACAGGCTATCCGAAATGTTTTGAAAAGTATCCTAATGGACGAAAATCCGAAATGGAAAGTTGATGAAGCAGAAAACGGAGTGGTTGGAATTGAAAAAATAAAAGAAAAAGAGTACGACTTAATTATAAGTGATATTAAAATGCCATTGAAAGATGGGATGGAGGTTCTTTCGGAAGCTATGGAATACAATCCTGATTTAACAATGGTAATGATCACTGGACATGGTGACGTGGATTTGGCTGTAGACGCAATAAAGAAAGGTGCCTATGATTTTATATCAAAACCACCAGATTTAAATAAATTATTAACCACTGTTCGCAATGCCTTAGATCGTAAATCGTTATTGTCTACGAACAAAGAATTAAAGAAAGAAAATAAAGCATTAAAGAAAAAAGTAGCAAAAAAATATGAAATGATTGGTGAAGCTCCAGCAATTGCTGAAGTAAAACAAATTATTGATAAAGTAGCTGCTACAGATGCTCGTGTGCTTATTCTTGGACCAAATGGAACAGGAAAAGAATTAGTTGCTCATCATTTACATGAAAAAAGTGACCGTAGTGTTAAACCTTTAGTTGAAGTGAATTGTGCTGCGATTCCTGCAGAATTAATAGAAAGCGAATTATTTGGACATGTAAAAGGTTCGTTTACAGGTGCTGTTAAAGATAAACAAGGAAAATTTGAATTAGCAAACGAAGGTACAATTTTCTTAGATGAAATAGGGGATATGAGTCTTTCTGCACAGGCCAAAGTTTTGCGAGCGTTGCAAGAAGGAAAGGTTTCACCAGTTGGTTCTGAAAAGGAAATTAATGTAAATGTTCGTGTAATTGCAGCAACGAATAAAGACTTACGTAAAGAGATTGAAGAAGGTCGCTTTCGCGAAGATTTATACCATCGTTTGGCTGTTATTATTATTAATGTTCCTGCTCTTAATGACCGCAAGGATGATATCCCATTATTGGTAGAACATTTTATAACAGACACAACAAGTCAAAAATCTTTTGATAAATCGGCTTACGATGCTTTAAAAGAATTGGATTGGACAGGAAACATACGCGAGTTGAGAAATGTTGTTGAACGATTATTAATTCTCGGAGATGATCCAATTTCAAGAAAAGATGTTGAACAATTTGTGAAAAAATAAACTGTTTTCATGACAAGAAATGTTATTTTTCTAATAGCTTTTATTTTTTTGATGTTTTCGTGTAAGAATGAAAAAACAGAAATAGACAAAAGTTCTGATGGTTTGTCGCATGAAGACGTATTGTCATTAGAAAAAAGTTCTGTCTTTACGAATGAAACGCTTGTTTACAAAGGAATTTTTGAAGGGAATTACTCTGGTGATAAAATCATCTTGAAATTGACTGAAAAATCATTTTTAGTAGATTACAAAGGTCAATCGTTTGAAGGAGAATTGTTTAAAAAAGATGATGGTTCTTTAATAGAACTCGCGCCTAAAAAGAAAAAATTACCTTTTCAGTTTTTACGTTGGTCAGATAATTCAGAAATCATGATTCTAAATGAAGATGGAATGGCAGACGATAATGGCGAAAATTATTTAACTAGAATTTCAGAAAAATGAAAATAATATTTACGTGGATTTTCAGTGTTTTAATATTAACTAATTTGGTGAGTTGTAATTCAAATTCATCAAATAAAAATGATGAATTAGGAAAACGATTTTTCGAAAATTACTCTACTCGTGCCGATTATAAAAAAATGTTGTCTTTTTATAATGATAGTTTGGTATACGAAAATGTAGCCCAATATTCGGGTGCTTCAACAATTGATCCTCGTTATCTTTTGAATGAAATTGTGCGTTGGAATGATACGACTATGCAGTATGAGAACAACCAATTGTTGGAAGTAAAAGATTTATTTTCAAATGATTCGATGATTATTGCCAATGGAGAATTTTCTGCTTACACCTATAATGGAATGAATTTTCCTTCGATGAAGTTTACCACTTTTTTATATTTGGATGAAAATTCAAAAATAAAAAAACAAGTAGATTGGTTCAATTATCCAATCGAAGATATTATTGAGTTGTATCAATTGCAACAAAGTCAACAAAAAATAAAATTAGATCAATAATAATCAAATAAAAATCCAGTTAACGATTTAACTGGATTTTTTCTTCAAGATTTATAAAATATATTAGCTAAAAAACGCCATAGAACAAACCATTAAAGCTGTTATTCCTGAATAGAAAAGCCCAAAGTATAATACGATTTAAACAATTTTTATTAAAAAAAATACCTCTCATAATCGAGAGGTATTTTTGTATTATACGTTTTATGAAAAATTATTTCAAATTTTTATCTGTATAAATCTTTTCAGCTAATTGTACAGCTTTATATGCATCAACAACACCTCCAGTTACAGAAATATCTTTTAATTGATCATTTTTATTGACAGAATCTAAAATGATTTGTTTCACTTGTTGTGTTGTCAATTTTGGATAATGTGACCAAACTAATGCTGCAACACCTGCAACAACTGGTGAAGCCATAGAAGTTCCAGAATTTGATTTGTATTCGCCATCTCTTGTTGGGATTGCAGAGTAAATATCAGAACCTGGAGCAAATACATCTACAGATTTTTTACCGTAATTAGAAAAACTAGATTTTAATTCATCTTTATTACTTGTATTCGAACCAACAGTAATCACATTGTTAGAAATTGCTGTACCCGCTTCGTTATAAACCGTAGGAAAATGTATATTCGTGTCGATGTTTTCGTTATCGTTTCCTGCTGCTTTTATCAATAAAACACCTTTGTCTTGTGCATATTTAAACGCTTCCCAAACTGCTTTTACATCAGGAGAATACGCTTTCCCAAAAGACATATTCAAGATTTTAGCACCATTGTCAGTCGCATAACGAATAGCGTTTGCAACATCTTTGTCGCGCTCATCACCATTAGGCACAGTACGAACAGACATTATTTTTACATTTCCTTGTCCAGCAATACCATCTATTCCAATTCCATTACCAGATTTTGCCGCAATAATTCCAGCAACGTGTGTTCCGTGGTTTGAATCTGGACCGTCTACATCCGAATTTCCATAGTATCTCTCATTCACATTGGCATAATCATCACCAACAATAGGACGAGGATCTAACTCTGTATTTAAGTTAATTTCTACTTGTTCTTTGTAATATTTCGCACCTTCAGCAATTTCATCACCTACTTTTTTCAAAAACTCTTTCATTGTCTTACCATCCCAAGCTTCTTTTGGAACCATCGCGAAAATCATCATACCTTGCTGAGCTTCTTTCGATTTTGGTTGAAAGGTAGACATGTTTTTTTCGTCCAAATCCTTTTCTCCCCATTCAGAAATTAATACTGGAAAACTAACTTTGAAAATTTCATCCATTTGCTGATATTGCATAGCACCTTGTTTAGCTTCAGCTAATTTATTTTCGAATTCTACTTTTATTTTTTGGTATTCTTCAAATTTTTCAGGGTATTTGGTTTTATTTGAAGCAGCATCGGTACTCGTTTCGAAAAGGTTTTTATATTTTACAAAAAGACGTGTTAATTCTAATGTATCGCCATCGACGTTTTTACCATCTTTTCCTCCAATAAAATTCCAACCATGCACATCATCAATGTATCCATTTTTGTCGTCATCTTTTCCATTTCCAGCAATTTCTTTTGCATTGATCCATACATTATCTTTTAAATCTGCATGTGTCACTTCAACACCAGAATCTAAAACTCCGACAATTAATTGCGATGGTTTACGTTTTTTTGATTCTAAAAATTGAATTGCTTTTTGTGTATTAACACCATAAACACCACTTTCTTCAAGAGATTCGTGTTGCCAATATTTTTGGTCAACCTTTGGTAATGGAATAGTTTCTTGTGCGAATGATGCCACACCAATAAACATGGCAACAGATATACTTAATAAGAATTTTTTCATAATAAATTTTTCTATATATGTCGGATAACAAAGCGAATTGTTACACATTGAGTTTTCGTATTTTGAAAATACAAAAAAGGCTCCAAATTAGTAGACTGCACCCAAAAGTTTGGACAGATTAAAAATTAATAATTATAAAAATGAGTTCGATATTGTATCGGGCTCAT
>NZ_JACALO010000049.1:0-17802 GCF_030328185.1 Empedobacter sp. 225-1
TTTATGTCAACTACAATACTACTCGTCTTTCGTATTGGGATTGCAAATATACAACCCATTTTTCCGAACTTCCAAACACATTTTACATTTATTTTACTTTATATCCCTAACTAACTGTTATGACGGGAAATATTTTTTGAGAATTTTAGATTTGAGAAACTAGATAGTAGATTTCTGACTCGAAAATATCGTTTTTACTACAGAAAATGAGTAGATATTATAAGCAGTTTTTTATTCATCGTTTCCAATGTAGCTCAATTCTTTGTTTTTTTGTCTAACTGAAATCGAAAATTGGAGTTGTGCAACAGTTACCCTTATTAGCAGAAGTTTTTTATTGAATTTTTATATATTGGTATTTATGTCCAAATATATTGCTTAATCCTTTTGTTAGTGACTTGTCAACAATGCGTTTTTTAACTTTTCCTTTAATAGTGATGAAAATTTTATCGTCTCCAATCTTATATATTTTTTTAGCTACAGAACTTGCTGTTAATTTAGGGTTAAGTTTTATTGCGTTTTGGTATATATCATCTTCAGCTAAAAATAAATAATCCTCGATTATTTCATATATACCAAATGTTTCAAAGTATAGATCATATTCGTTTGTTAGCTTAAATGTTCCGTCATCAAACAAAATTATACTTTCGTACAATATTCCACTTAAGTTCATCCTGTATTCAGCTTTTACATTTTGTGCATTGACTGAAATGGTAAAAAATGTCAGTATTATCAATAATAGCAATTTTCTATTCATGTAGGTCGTTTTTTAAAATTTCTACTAACGTTTCGGCGCTTGACGAAGGTGTGACTTCTATCACTAAACTTCAAACAAAGCGCGAAGTTCAAACTTACGAAAAAAACTTTATACAAAATACGAAATAGCTACTTTTACCAAGTGTTTATTAGTTGTAGTTATTAGTTTTCAATTATAATTTTTTACACCAATTTTCTTGTGATGATTCACAATTTTTTTTAGTTGATTATCACACTTATTACCAATTTCCAGAAGTTTTTCTCCATTTATTTTCATTTAGGATATCACCCAATTTAAATCGTTCTTCTTTGATGTTAATTTCACCAATTACCATTGATTCTTTTCAAAATCATAAATTGGAATAAAATTAAATGTATAATCAATAAATTTTTCATTTCTGATTTAGCTTTTTGTAAAAAAAAGTAGTTTATTTCGTAAATCTAAAATGATATTAATTATTTCAAAAAGCTAAAACCTAAGTTATTCTCCTCAAAATAAGAAGCAAAAAATTGTGGATTTGTAAATTCTATATTACCTATTTTCAGAGTTGAATTTGGAAAGAAATATTGTATTATTTAAGTTCTTACTACACCATGTAAACCTACAGTTGACCCTTCAGTTAAATAAGTAAAATTTTCATTTCTGATTATAAATTAGACAAATTTATAATCAGAAATGAAAAGATCCGAGTTGCATCCTGTATCAGTTTTTTCAGGACGGACAATTCTATATATTTTATTTTGCAATTGGCACCTGAGATGGCCAAATTAATTTACTTGGATCAAACCCTACTTTCTTTGCAGAATCTAAAAATCGATCTTTTACTTTATCCGATATTTCTTTTTTACGCGATAAAATCCATAGCTTTTTATAATCTTCGCTTGCAACTAATGCATTATTATAGTCTTTATCGTAATCAATTACATATAATTTTTTAGCAAAAATAGGTAAGAATGTTGTTGAAAATAATCCAACATTTTCGATATCTTGTGTTGCAATCCCTTCAATCTTACTCCACCCTTTTTTCTTTTTATCATATCCACGTACAATCACTCCCAAAGAACCATTTTCTTCGTTCAAATTAAAACGGTGCGTTACATTCGTATGACCTTTTTGTACTTTGTTTTCTAAACGAGCAATTTCGTACCAACGTCCTAAAAACTCGTCTAAATCAAAGTTTTGTACTGGTTTATATTTAATATTTTTTTTGTTGTGATTAACGATATAAGCCGTTGTCCCTATCGCAAGTGCAGCAAGAGCTAATTTTTTAAAATTCATTCACCTAAAATGTTAGGATGCAAATGTATCAATAAAATTGATGTAGAATTGAATAATGCTTGAATAAAATTTACAATAAATCAACCTCTACATTCATTTATATTATTTCCTAATGAGCTTTACCCAAACCAAATAATTTCTTAAAAATCGTAACAATTAGCACGACAAACAAACCTGCTATTAAAGCCACTAAAGCTTCGCTAATCATAGCTGGAATTGAAGTTGGAATTAAATGATGTAAGTATTCAATATTATGAACAAATATTTGTCCTGAAACCAATAGTAACGCAATCGTACCAACCACACCCAAAATCTTGATCACATAAGGGAGTGCGCTCACTAAAAAGTGTCCCATTTTCGAAACCATTCCTTTATCTTCGGAAGCTTTGATCAATCTAAATCCAGCATCATCCATACGAACAATTAACGCTACTATCCCGTATACTCCTAAAGTCGCAATAATAGCAATGATTGAAACAGTCAAAACCTGTGTTATCATTGGTTGCTCTAATACAGTACTTAAAGCTATTATCACAATTTCTATGGAAAGAATAAAATCTGTAATAATTGCAGATTTCACTTTCGATTTTTCTGATACTTCCTTGTTGTCTTCTGCTTTATCTTCCTGAATCACTTCTGTACCTTTCTTGGCACGATGAAAAATATATTCAATAATTTTCTCAACACCTTCAAAAGCCAAATAAAAACCACCTAAAATCAATACATATTTAATTGCTTCTGGCAAAAAGTGATTCAATGTTAAAACAATTGGAACAATAATTAATTTATTGATAAACGAACCTTTTGTAATGGCCCATAAAACTGGAATTTCTCTCGAAGACAAAAAACCTGTCGCTTTTTCAGCATTCACCGCTAAATCATCGCCTAAAATCCCTGCTGTTTTACTCGCTGCAACTTTACTTGTTACCGCTACATCATCCATCAAAGCTGCAATATCATCTAATACTGCAAATATTCCTGAAGCCATATTATTGTTGTTTTTGGTTTGTAAATGTAAAGAATATTGATAATTCAATCGAAATATTTTAGAATTAATTAAATAGAAAAACCTCAACTCTTTTTTGGATTTAAAAATCGAGTTTCGAATTAAAAAAGTTTAATTTTGAAATTTGAAATACTTGATATGAATATTTACGATTTGATTGTTGATGATAAAGAAGAAATTTCTTTGAATGATGTTTTTTTAGATGAGCAAAATCTTGCCCAAGTAAAACAATTAATCAAAGAAAATCGCTATATAGAGGAATTAAATAAATATAATTTACCCGTTAACAACAAAATTTTGCTGCATGGTTTTTCGGGATGTGGAAAAACAACTACTGCAAAAGCGATTGCAAATGAAATTGGAAAACCTATATTGATTCTCAATTTAAGTAATATCGTTTCGTCACGAATTGGAGAAACTTCACAAAATATTCGAATGCTTTTTGATAAAGCTGCTCGCGAAAAAGCTATTCTTTTTTTGGATGAATTTGATCAAATTGGAAAAGCACGCGGAAATGACGACAAAGATGTTGGTGAAATGAGGCGATTAGTGAATACGGTTATTCAACTGATAGATTATTTACCTCAAAATTCGTTGTTAATCGCAGCAACCAATCATCCGCATATTATAGACGTTGCCTTATTAAGAAGATTTCAATTAAAAATTGATTTCAAAATGCCTACAACAGAAATGTTAGATACGTATTACGATAAACTTTTAAGTGAATTACCCAAAGATATACAGTCGCTTCATCGAAAATACAATATTTCTTTTGCAGAAGCAAAAGACTATGCGCTTACAAATGCTAAAGCATTGTTGATAGAAAAATTAGAACGACAAACTAATTCTTAATTGAATGAAATATTAAAAAACACAAAAGCTACTCAAAAAAATGAGTAGCTTTTCAATTTAGTCAATTAGTTTAAATTTTTTCAAAAACGCTATTCTATTTTCACACCATATAAAAAACTTTTGTCATCATTAATAACCAGGATTTTGTTTTATATTCGGATTAATCGAAATTTCCTTGTATGGAATTGGCCATAAACATTGACGTTCGTTAAAGTTTCTTGTTGCTAATTTTTTAACTAATCCTTGATTGAACATGCCCTTTAAGTCTACCAATCCATTCTCATCAATTTCAGGAGTTGAAGGGAAAACCCATAAGCCCTTATCGACTATTTTAGATTTTAAAGCAGCTGGATCTAAGAAACCATAATTATCTATTGTTAATGCTTCATCTGCTAAATCCCAACGAATCAAATCATCTAAACGACGATTTTCCCAAGCAAATTCCATTCTTCTTTCTGCACGAAGTGTTTTTCTAAGTGAAATTTGATTATCCATCGTCACCGCAGGAAAACTTGTTTCATTTTTATATGCTCTTTTTCGAACTTGATTAATTGCTTCAATGGTAGATTGATCGATTTCATTTAGCTCAATTTTTGCTTCCGCATACATCAATAAAACATCAGCATATCGCATGATAATAATATCTGTATCGGCTTTATAATCATCAGACCAATCAACATCAACACCTTTTTTTAGGGACAATCCATTGTAAGAAGCATACGTATCAACAGCTCTTGTGTCACTATTTTTGACCATAGAACCCGTTGTTGTATTTAATACAGTTGTTGCATATGGATTAGGATCGTAGATATACCCCAAAAAGTCTGAACCAAATTCTACAATTGTTTCTTTTAAACGTGGATCACGATTTTCGAATGGCTTTTGTGGATTATATAAAGGCGATTCATCAATAGGTTTTCCATCAGAAGCATAAAAAGAAAAGAATAAATCCCACGAAGGTTGCGCTGTTGCTGTTCCTCCTGCATTACGTGGAATAAAATTTTTAACTGATAAATCTTCCCCTAATTCTGTAGAACGTGGTATGGAGAAAATTGTTTCTACCGCATTTCGTGTACTTGATTTAAAATATTCTCCAAAATCTGGATATAACGAATATTGATTCAAATCCATACAAGCTTTTGCTGCATCTCTTGCTAATGCATAATCTTTAAAATATAATGCATATCTTGATTTGAATGCTAAAGCTGCTCCTTTTGTTGCTCGAGCAAATTCATTGCTTGCGTATGATTTTGGTAAATTTTCTGCAGCAAAATCTAAATCTTTATAAACTTGTGCAATCACTTCTTTTTTATCTGTTCTTCCTAATTTGAACGCATTATCGATATCTAACGTATTCGTATAAAAAGGTACATCTCCCCAAAGAAAAATTAATCTTGCATATGCATTCGCACGCATAAAACGAGCTTCAGCTTCGAATTGCAACTTCTTAGAAGCCGAAACAGTGTTATCTGCCTTTTCTAAGTTTTCTAAAATTGTATTGGCTCTTGAAACAGCTTTGTACAAATTTTTCCAATTTAATTCTGCTACACTCCAAGTAGATGTGATTGCACCTGCAGCATAATCATTCATCGTTTGACGTTGCGACCAATTGTCAGTCATACGCTCGGCGCGCCAATTAATTTCTGTATCCCATGCGTATTGACGATACAAATCATTTAATGATAAATTGATTTCACTTTCGTTAGAATACCAGTTTTCACTTGCCCCTTCTGACAAAGGGTTAAGGTCTAAATCTGCACAAGAAGTGAAAGAAGCAAAGATTGATAAGGCAATTATAATTTTTTTCATGATGTTAGAATTTTACAGATAAACCAAGGGTGAACGAACGACTGATATAAGTATTATAATTTACTTCAGGATCCCAACCTTTTGGAAAACTATCAATCGAGAATAAATCATTTCCAGAAGCAAATACACGTAAACTCGAAATACCAACTTTATCTGTTAAATAGGCAGGTAAAGTATAACCTATCGTAATATTTTTCATACGGAAATAAGACCCTTTTCTCATCCAAAAAGTAGAAGTTTCGTAATTATTATTTTCAGCACCAACATTTGATAAACGAGGGTATTTAGCTTTCATATTCTCTTCTGCAGTATTGTAAACACTCCAATAATTACCATCGATAATTCCAGATGGATTTGTCCAAGAACTTTGAAAAGGTTTCATGAATTGAGTTGATAAATACGCATTTTGTTTTCCTACACCTTGAAATGTCATAGCAAAATCAAACCCTTTGTACGCCACATCTAATGTACCTCCAAATAAATATCTTGGTAAAGAACCTCCTAATAACTGACGATCATATTCGGGAGAAATAATACCATCTGCCATACCATCTGGCCCACTAATATCTTTATAACGAATATCCCCTGGTTTCACATTTTTATTTAAGGTGGCAGAATTTGCAACTTCATCTTGCGTTTGGTAAATGCCTTCTGCAATATAACCATACCATTCTTTGTATTGACCACCTGCCATAATCGCTTGAGCATCATCAAAAACAATTCCTCCTAAATCTCCCATAACTGATTTTGAATCTGAAAGATTTAATGCAATTCCATATTTAAAATCATTGATTCTATCTCGCCAAGAAATCGAAAAATCCCAACCTTTTGTATACATAGACCCTGTATTTTGTTGGGGATTATCATAGCCGATATAATCTGGAATTTCAAGCTCTAACAACATATCTGATGTCTCCTTTTTGTAATAATCAAAGGTGGAGTTACTACCTTTAGGTGGACACAAAAGCTAAGCCTCCATGCTGTATCTTTAGAGAATGAAAAAGAGTAGAAAGAATTACAGTTTAGAATTCAAACTCAAAACGTTGGAATTATTAGAAGAAAGAGGATGCAGTATGACCTCTTTGGGACGAGAACTTGGAGTGAATCCAGAGAATATCAAACGTTGGAGCAAGGATTTTAAATCAGGAAAGCTTACATCAGAGTCAAAAATAAAGGAAAAGAGTAAAGAAGAGTTGGAAATCATCCGTCTTAACAAAGAGCTTGCTCATCTAAAACTAGAGCATGAAATCCTAAAAAAGGCGGTAAGCATCTTTTCCAGGAGCGACAGGTAAAGTATCGTTTTATAGAATCTCATACAACTATATTTCCTGTTGAAAAGATGTGTAAAGTACTAAAAGTCAGTAGAAGTTCATATTATAAATGGCTTGTTGGAGTTCCTTCAAAAAGAGCATTGTATAATCAAATGCTGAGTGATGAAATCAAGAGAATTTATACGCTTTATAAAGGCAGATATGGCAGTCCCAGAATAGCTAAAGAACTTGAATCATTAGGGATAAAAGTGTCTAAACAGCGAGTAGCAAGACTGATGAAAAAGCATGCATTACGAAGTATATTGAAAAGAAAATTTAAGGTGACTACCGATTCATCTCATAAATATCCTGTTGTCGAAAATCATTTGAACAGGAATTTTACGGTGGAAAAGCCTAATTCTGCTTGGGTCTCTGATATTACTTACATTAGAACCAAACAGAGTTGGTTGTATCTTACCACTGTGATAGATTTATTTGATAGAAAAGTAATTGGATGGTCTGTGAGTTCTACCATGTATGCTAAAGATACCAGTATTACAGCTTTCAAAATGGCTCTTATAAATCGTCCATTAATGAAAACAGATTCTCTTATTTTTCATTCTGACAGAGGGGTTCAATATGCTTGTAAGGAGTTTTGCAGGGAGGTAGAGAGATACAAACTCATCACCAGAAGTATGAGCAGAAAAGGGAATTGTTGGGATAATGCCGTGGCTGAAAGCTTCTTTAAAACGTTGAAAATGGAACTTATTTATCAAAATAGGTATCAAACTAGAAAAGAAGCTAAACTATCAATATTTGAATATATAGAAGGATTCTATAACACTCACAGAAGACATAAGTTTTTAGAAAACAGAACGATATTAGAATTTAATCAATTTATTATTAACAAATTTAAAATCGCAGCATAGGGGCTAAGGAAATTTGTCCACTTTTTTGTAGGAAGTTCAGTAGAGATTTCTTTTGCTTGTAATGAGAGAAGACCACCAAATAAAAGAAGTGGAATAGTTAATCGTTTCATGTCCATGTTTGTTTGTCGCGAAATTATATGGTTTATTGCAGAAACATATTAACTTAACTTTAACCGTTTTTTAAGTAATTGCAAACGACTTTAAATAATCGTTAATTCTATATTGTTAATTTTGAAAATTTCCTATTTATCCTTATTTAATAGCATAAAAAAAGGTAGAAAATCTACCTTTTTTATTTTTTCTTTTATCTATTTAATCTATTGTAATTATATATTCATTACGTTCGTCCTTTTTCCATGCAAATTGTTGAGTAGTTGGAGAAATACCGAATAAAGGAGAAAATGTTTTAATTTTAACCGTTTTGTTATCCGGATAAAACTCTAATATTCTCAACCATCCATCTCCTCCATTCCCATAATGTCCACCTCCAATCGATTGAGCATCAAACAAAATTTGATGAACAGATTTTCCTGCATCATTCTTATCCATTCTATATCCTTCACCAGAAATATGTCCCGCTAAAACCAATTGCATATTGGGAGTTGATTTTACTAATTTTTGCCAAATCTGTTCTCCTGTATTTGAATGAGGTAATTTGATTCGAGAAGATTTCTGAATTTTATTATCGATTGAATAAGGTTGGAAAATAACCCAAGTTTCATCTTTTGTCAATCGCTTATCATCTCTCCCCATATACGCATGTGTCATCATTACAATTTGATGGTTTTTATATTGTTCCAATTGTACAATTTTATTTGCCCATTCTAATGTATAATCTCTCGGGGCATATTCTAAAGTTAAAAACAAAAAATCTTTACCATTCAAATTTTTTAGCTCAAAAGCAGAATTTGCTAAAGTTGCTTTTTCATCTTCGTCTACACCATTTTGAACAATTGCTTTTCTATTTAAAAAATTTTTATCAATTGGAAAAAATTCATCAAAACGAGTCCAACGTTTTCCTTCTCTATTAATGGTATAATCATGGTTACCTGTCGCTGTAATATAAGGCACCTTTCCATCCAAATAACTAAACGCTTTTGATGCAGCTTCCCACTGTTTTTGTGCAGTTTGATTTCCATCATGACCATTGTTAATGATTTCATTTTGTTCGACTAAATCTCCAACACACATCACCATTTTAACATTTAGAGACTCAATATTATTTTCAATCCATCTCGTCATCAACTCTAAAATAGGTTGATTTTGATTAAACTTAGTATAGTTCTGAATATCTGGAATCATAATGATTGACCATGATTTTTGATTATCTAACTTTGGTGCTTGATATTTTTCTTGAGCGGTTAAACTTCCTCCAAAACAGACAATAAATAATAAATTTGTTTTAATGATTGTTCTTATTTTCATTTGATAATTTGTTTTATGTTTTGCATTATTGTTTTTTGACAAAATGACATAGAACAAAAAGAAAACGTATTAAATTAAAATTAAATCATCAAAAAACACACTTTATCAAAGATTGATCATTAGTTAAATCATCAAAAAACTCTGAATCAATAATAGATTAAAGTTTTAAAAGTTAATATAAATATGTTTTATTTTTTTTGATTATATTAATTTTATTTAAGTTTAATTTAACTTTATTTATATTTTGAAAAAACTACCCGTACTTTGTCCAAGTTGCACAGAAGAGTTAGCTGTAGAAAAACTGATCTGTAACAATTGCGAAACGCAAGTTGTTGGGAACTATGAACTTCCATTATTTTTAAAACTTTCCTCAGAAGAACAACATTTTATTATGCAATTTTTCTTAAGTTCAGGAAGTCTAAAAGATATGGCAAAACAAATGGATGTAAGTTATCCAACTATGCGAAATAAGGTAGATGATTTGATTCATAAAATAAATTCTATATCAAATGAATAAAGAGTTTACTGTTACGATGTCACCATTTTTTAAATGGACAACTGTCATTCTAATTTCCTTTTTATTACTCATTGGATTATCACTGATTTATAATGAAAAAAGTCTATTTCCTAAACTAATTTACTGGGGAATAGTAACTCCTGTTCTAGTTGGTTGTTATTTATTTTCTATTAATAAAATTAAAATTGACTTAAACAATATTTATTTTTGCACAAAAATTAAAACATTTGTTATCCCTATAAATGAAATAAAAAGCATCTCTCGAAAATCTCAAAACAATTTGATGATAATTGGCGCAAGAGGCGTTTATGGATTGATTGGAATTTCGATGGATAACTATCGATGTAATATAAAAGACCGAACTAAATTGGTTGCGATTGAATTAGAAAATGTAAAATATTTGATTAGTTGCGACGAACCTGATGAATTTATTCACACGATAAAAACCTTAAAAGATGATCAAAAAACTTCTTAATCCTTTTGCCTATTTTGACGATAAATTATTATTGATTATTGGATTAATCGCACATTTATTCTTTTCGTATATCTGTTATTTGACCGATTCGTATTTCCCTGATTTTTTGAGTATTCAAAAAATAAAAATTGATTTTTCGTTTGTCGATATTATCTACCAAAATACCCGAAATGTCTTAATTGCTATACTTTTACTTTATTTCTATGGAAAATTTATCAATCCAAAAACTCGTTTCATTGATATTATAAATGTGGTTTTAATTTCGAGAATTGCTTATTATATTGTTTTTATCACCGATTTTATTCCATTTATCAATCAGAAGATAAACAAGGTTACGGAAGGAGTTTTATCTAATGATTTAACCATTTTACAAAATCCTTCTATTATGATAACGGTAGTTATTGTAGGTTTTTTCGCATTATTTTGTATGGCAATTATGTTTTATTATTTGTACAGGGGGTTTAAAACAGTTACAAATCTCAAAAACACTAAACAAACCTTGGGTTACATTGCAGTAATCTTTCTTTTGATCCTTTCTACAACGATTTTAGCACTTATAATTCCACAAAAACTATGAGAAACTTAACACTTAATTCACATCAATTAATATCAAAAACAGAAGAAGTGATAGGCAGAAAGAAGAACTAATCTAATCTTTAAACGATAACCAACTAATTTTTTGATAAAAAAAAAGATTATATTTGTTGACAATCGAAAGGTTTTTAACCTAATTTTCTTTACTAAACAAAGGCTTTACTTTTTAAACAAATTTGAAGAAAGTAAATAGAAAGATAAGTTTATCTTCTTCTAATTAAACCATATTTGAAGGACAATAATTTAATAAAAATTTAGCAATCAATATCCCTTTTTCACTCAAATAATCGGATAGATTTTTGTAAATTTGTAACCAATACATTAGAAAATTTAATGGAATATAATACACTTCGTACGCAATTGATTATTCCAGAATATGGGCGTCATATTCAAGAAATGGTAAATCATTGTAAAACAATAACAGACGAAACAGAACGCAACGGATTTGCTGAAATTATCATCGAAGTTATGGGAGAATTAAACCCACACTTGCGCGACGTACCAGATTTCCAACACAAACTTTGGGATCAACTTTTTATCATGGCAGAATTTGATTTGGATGTAAAATCTCCTTATCCAATTCCGACAAAAAAGGACACTGTAAACAGCAAACCAAACAAAGTAAATTATCCACAAAGCATTTATAAATACAGATATTACGGGAATAATATTCGAAAAATGATTGACGTTGCTGTAACATGGGAAGAAGGTGAAAAAAGCGAAGGCTTGTACTTTGCTATTGCTAATCACATGAAAAAATGTTATTTATTGTGGAATAAAGATACCGTTGATGATCAAGTTATTTTCAATCATTTGTTCGAATTATCTAATGGTAAAATTGATTTAAGAAAAGTAGAAGATCATTTGGTTTCTCCTGAGCGTTTAAGCAATAACAATCATTCAAACAACAATCAAAACAACAGAAGTAACCGAAGTTATCAAAATAATAATCGAAACAATAACCAAAGTTCGACTAATCGTAATAACAACAATAACCGAAATAATCAAAATAACAATAATCGAAACCAAAACGTTCGAAACAATAAAGGTTAAATCAAAACTATTTAATACAACTAAATGGCTACATTTCAAATAAAGGGAGGGAAACCTTTGAAAGGAGAAATCACTCCTCAAGGTGCTAAAAATGAAGTACTACAAATTTTATGTGCGGTCTTATTAACCAATGAACAAGTTCGTGTTAAAAACATTCCGGATATCCGAGATGTCAATCGTTTGATTGAAATTTTAGGAGATTTAGGTGTCAAAACACAAAAAAATGGAAAAGGTGATTTCACTTTCCAAGCCGATGAATTACGATTAGATTATTTAAAAGGAAAACAATTTCGAAAAGATGGAGCTGCTTTACGTGGATCAATCATGTTAATGGGACCACTTTTAGCTCGTTTTGGAGAAGCATTTATGCCAAAGCCAGGTGGAGATAAAATTGGACGTCGTCGTTTAGATACACACTTCGAAGGTTTCTTTGCATTAGGAGCAAAATATCGTTTCAATCCAGACGAAGATTTCTACGGTGTAGAAGTGGACGAGAATGGACTACAAGGAAATTATATGTTGTTGGAAGAAGCTTCTGTAACAGGAACTGCCAATATCATTATGGCTGCTGTGCTTGCAAAAGGAACAACAACTATTTACAACGCTGCTTGTGAGCCCTATATTCAACAATTATGTAAAATGTTAAACAGAATGGGTGCTAAAATTTCTGGAATTTCTTCAAATCTTTTAACGATCGAAGGAGTTGAAAAATTAGGCGGAACCGAACATACATGTTTACCAGATATGATTGAAATTGGATCATGGATTGGTTTGGCAGCAATGACAAAATCTGAATTAACCATCAAAAATGTTTCGTGGGAAAATTTAGGTGTTATTCCAGATGTTTTCAGAAAATTAGGAATCAAATTAGAACGTCGCGAAGACGATATTTATATACCTGCTCAAGAAAATTATGAAATCGAACGCTTTATTGACGGTTCTATCTTAACAATTTCTGATGCGCCTTGGCCAGGATTTACACCTGATTTATTATCAATCATTTTAGTAATTGCAACACAAGCGAAAGGAAGCGTTTTAATCCACCAAAAAATGTTTGAATCACGTTTATTTTTCGTAGATAAACTAATCGATATGGGAGCACAAATCATTTTATGTGATCCTCACCGTGCCACTGTCATTGGTCTTAATCACGAAACACCTCTTAAAGGAGCAGAATTAACGTCACCTGATATTCGTGCCGGAATGTCTTTATTGATTGCTGCACTTTCTGCAAAAGGAAAAACAGTTATTCATAACATCGATCAAATTGATCGTGGTTACGAAGATATCGATGTACGTTTACGCGCTATTGGAGCTGATATTATACGAGCATAAAAAATGCAATCTATTATTGAATTTATCACCAATTTTGTTCAACGCCCAGACAAGGTATTAATGGACATTATCAATAATTACGGTTATTGGATATATGCCATTCTATTCTTGATAATTTTTGCCGAAACAGGTTTAATTGTCATGTCATTTTTAATGCCTTTTTTACCTGGAGATGCGCTTATCTTTTCGATTGGAATGATTGCGGCCAGCGATGACCAAAACCATTTACATATCGAATATATCATTCCTTTACTGATGGTTGCAGCAATTCTTGGAGATAACGTAAATTATTATGTTGGACGAAAATTTGGCGGATGGATCTTAGGAAGAAAAGATTCGTGGTACCTTAAAAAGAAACACATCGAAAAAGCAACAGAATTTTTTAACGAAAACGGTAAAAAAGCAATCATAATTGCACGTTTTATGCCAGTAGTTCGTACTATAATTCCATTTATATGTGGTGTGACAAACCTTAATTACCGTACATTTATCACCTACAGTTTTTTTGGTGCTGTACTTTGGGTTGGCGTAATTTCTTTTTTAGGATATACTTTAGGTCAGTTTGACATCGTAAAAAATAATTTAGAGAAATTCATTTTTGGAATTATTTTATTGGCCAATATGCCTTTAATTATTCGAATTGTGAAAGCTCGATTCAATAAAAATAAAACAGACGAATGAGACAATTTGGATTAATCGGAAGAAATATTTCTTATTCTTTTTCGAAATCTTATTTTGCTGAAAAATTTATAAATGAAAACATTGTAGACGCTGTCTACAATGTTTTTGATTTACAGCATATCGATGAAGTAGAAAAAATTTTCGAAGCAGAAGGCTTAATAGGTTTTAATGTTACAATTCCCTACAAACAAGAAATCATTCCTTTTTTGGATGAATTATCGCCCGAAGCAAAAGCAATTGGTGCAGTAAATACAGTTTTAATTAAAGAAGGAAAAAGAATTGGCCACAATACAGATTGTTATGGTTTTCAACACTCTTTACAACCTCTTTTAGAACAGCATCACAAAAAAGCATTGGTTTTGGGAAATGGCGGTGCTGCAAAAGCTATTTTTTATATTCTTGACCAATTAAATATCACATATAAAATTGTTTCAAGAACGAAAATTAAAAATCATTTTACGTATGACGAATTGAATGAAGAAATCATGCATTCTCATCAAATAATTGTGAATTGTTCACCAGTAGGAACTTTTCCTAATATTGAAAATGCACCACTTCTACCTTATCAATTTCTAAACGAAAACCATTTATTGTACGACTTGATTTACAATCCAGCCGTGACAAAGTTTTTAGAAAATGGACAACATAATGGTTCTAAAATAAAAAATGGACACGAAATGTTGATTCTACAAGCAGAAAAAGCTTGGGAAATTTGGAATAATCACACAAAATAGACTTGATATTGTCCTCAAATTTTATTAGATTTGAGAAACAAAACTTATTTTCTTATGAATACTGAATTGGATAACCTGCAAAATGCAGACGGAGAACAATTACCTAAATCTGCAACCACAAACAACTCTAACACGGAAACTTATAAAACAGAAGAGTTAGTCAACCAAGAAAAAGTGAGCGATATTTCGTTTAAAGATTATGAAACATTCAGCTTTGATGTCTTAATAAACGAAGCTAAAAATCTATTGAGCAAGTACGATGTTCAAGATATTCGCGAACATTTCAATCAAATTCGAGATGCGTTTAAAAATAAATTAGACGAAGACGAAGCTGTTAAAAAAGAAGCTTTTTTGAATGAAGGTGGAGATGAATTAGATTTTAGATACGAAACTTCTTATAAAGCTAAATTTAATGCTGTTTATAACGATTTCAAAAATCAATTAGCTGTTTTTCATAAAGAAAATGAGAAAAAAGAATCAGATAATTTGAAAGAACGTTTAGAAATTATTGACGAATTAAAAGCCTTATACCAAGAACAAAATGATTCTTCTGCGGCGATGTTCAAACAATTTCGCGAGTTGAAAACTCGTTGGCATAACGCAGGAAGAATTCCGAGCAAAAATGCTGAAAATGTTTTTAAAAATTATTTTTTCCATTTAGACAATTTCTACACGTATTTGGATATGAACAAAGAATTGCAAACTTTGGATTATGCACATAATCTTGAAGTTCGTTATTCTATCATCAAACGTGCAGAAGAATTAGTCTTAGAAAATAATGTTCAAAAAGCGTTGAATGAATTGCAATACCTTCACCGTTTATGGAAAGAAGAAGCAGTTCCAGTACAAGAAGATTTGCGCGAACCAACGTGGCAGAAATTCAAAGAATTAACGAATAAAATTCATGACCGTAAAGGTGAATTGAATGAAAAAATAAAACAAGAGCAAAAAGATAATTTAGAGAAGAAAACTCAAATCATTGCTCGTATTAAAGAAATTGCATCAAGTTCAACAAGTAAATCGCACAGTGATTGGCAAAAAGCAATTAAAGAAGTAAATACATTACGTGAGAACTTTATTTCGTTGGGACGTGTACCGAAAGATAAAAATTCTCAAACTTGGGA
Source organism: Empedobacter sp. 225-1 (assembly GCF_030328185.1). Classification (NCBI taxonomy): domain Bacteria; kingdom Pseudomonadati; phylum Bacteroidota; class Flavobacteriia; order Flavobacteriales; family Weeksellaceae; genus Empedobacter; species Empedobacter sp. 225-1. Next base: position 15,817 of record NZ_JACALO010000049.1, read on the forward strand.
AGCTTTTAAAGAAGTGACACGAGAGTTTAATCACATCAAAAATGATTTCTACAAAGATTTAAAATCAGAACAACATATTAATCTTGAAAAGAAATTGGCTTTACTTGAAATTGCAAAACAACATGCTGAAAGCACAGATTGGAATGCTTCGGTTCAAGTGATTAAAAGAATTCAAAATGATTGGAAAAAAATTGGTCATGTTCCAAGAAAAAATTCAGATAAAATTTGGAAAGAATTTAAAGATACATGCAACCAATTCTTTGATCGCTACAAAAAACGTCACGAACAAGCGAATCAAAAATTTGAACAAAACTATACAAACAAGCAAGCTTTATTAGAGGAATTCAAGAATCAAACTATTTCTGATAATAAAGACGAAGCATTGAAACAATTAGAAGAAATTCAAAACAATTGGACGAGTTTAGGAAAAGTACCAACGGATAAAACATTAATCAACCAAGAGTTTACAGATATTTATCACAAAAAACTTGAAGCGCTAAATCTTTCGAAAAATGAATTGAACGATTACAAGTTACAATCTTTTGTCAATAAAGTAAAAGCTGGAAATAATGGTAATTTATTGGATGATGAGATTAGAAAAACACGTAAAACGATTGAAGAATTAGAAAAAGAAATCAATCAATTAGATAATAACGTACATTTCTTTTCGAATGCGAATGAAAACAATCCTTTATTAAAAGATGTTTACAAACAAATTGACGAAAAACGTAAAAAATTAATTGAAGCTGAAATCAAATTGAAAACATTATTCAACATAGATTTTAATGCATAATTTTTAGAGATGACACAACAATCTATCGATGAGCACTATATGGCTCGTTGTATACAAATTGCTACAAACGGGTTAGGAACAACATATCCTAATCCGTTTGTTGGTTCTATTATTGTACATAACAATCAAATTATTGGTGAAGGTTTTACATCTGAATACGGTGGTCCTCACGCAGAAGTAAACGCGATCAATTCAGTCAAAAATCCTGAATTATTAAAGGAAAGTACTTTATATGTGACATTAGAACCCTGTTCGCATCATGGTAAAACACCTCCATGTGCAGATTTGATTATTGAAAAAGAAATTCCGAAAGTTGTAATAGGAACGTTAGATCCGTTTGCAAAAGTAAATGGACAAGGTTACTTACGTTTGCTAAAAAATGGTGTGGATGTGACATTAGGTGTTTTAGAAAAAGAATGCATCAACCTTAATAAGCGTTTCATTACATTTCATCAAAAAAAACGTCCATACATTATCCTAAAATGGGCACAAACTGAAGATGGATACATCGGACGCGATGATATACAATTATGGATTACCAATCAATACACCAAACAATTGGTACATAAATGGCGAACGGAAGAACAAGCTATTTTGGTTGGAAAAAACACAGCTTTAATCGATAATCCACAATTAAACTCAAGACTTTGGACTGGGAATAATCCGTTGAGAATTGCGATTGACAAAAATTTAGCTATCCCGAGAAATTTTCATTTGTTTGATCAGACTCAACCTACGGTTATTTTTAATTCACTTGAAAATTCATCAGAAGAAAATTTAAACCTTATCCAATTGGATTTTTCGCAACCAATATTACCGCCTATTATGAACTTTTTATATGAAAATAATATTCAATCTCTGATTGTTGAAGGTGGATGCGATACGATTCAACATTTTATTGATGCCAATTTGTGGGATGAAGCAAGAATCTTAAGTTCTGATACCATTTGGAATGAAGGAATTTTAGCACCACGCTTAAAAGGAATACGAACTGAAAAACATCGTTTTTTGAATGATGAATTAAATATTTTCGAAAATAGATTAGATAATGAAGAACCTTAATTTTGAGGTTCTTTTTTTATTTGAATTTATTAAAATTTTCGTTTAATAATTATTTGCCATGTTCAAGTTATAAGTGCAACTGGCCAAGTAGATTTTAGTTTTTCGATAGGGCTAATATAGCCAAACTTTCT